>JAKEIF010000263.1 GCA_022545875.1 Nitrososphaera sp. | reverse complement strand
CATCGACTCCGAGTTGCCCTAGCGCGTCGAGTATCGGCTGCATCGGCCTTTTCCTCAGGCTTTCGTCGCCCGTCAGAATCACATACCCCGTCTTTACAAGTCCGGATATAGCAGCCATTATGCGGATAGTCGTGCCGGAATTTTCGGCATTGATGAAGTTCTCAGGTGGCCCGAATTGCTGGCGCCCCTTTACCTCCACCGTCGTTCCCTTGTGCTTTATCTCTGCACCCAGCGCCTGACAAGAAGCGAGAGTTGCCAGGGTATCCCGGGCAAGGAGCGCGTTAGTTATCACCGAGCCTTGCCTTGAAGCAGCAAGTGATGCGATTGCAATCGCCCTATGGGTATAGCTCTTGCTCGAAGGGCACCTTATCGAACCCCCAATTCTGGAACGGCGAACTAGTATGCTGACCATAGGTTATTCAGACACCACGACGCTTGCTTTCTGATTGTTGGTTTTCGAAACAATAATTCTACCATCAAACTTTGAAAGGGCCGATTTAATCTCTTCCACTTCGTCTTCGTATGCCACTGCCGAGATCGAAGGACCGTTGCCCGACACGCTGGCAGCAAGGGCTCCATGTTCTATTGCGGTCAGGATTGGCTTGTACGAGGACGACAGTGCGGCTGTGGCCAGGACGCCATTGAGTGTCATTGCCTTCCAATATTCCCCCGCTTCAGCCAGTTTGAAGGCATCGGTAAAAAGTCCGGAAAGGTAGCTCAATTTGCGAACATCTCCCCGGGGAGTGCTTCTGGGAAGGAAGACTATTGCATGCAGGTTTTCAGGAGAGGGCTCTCTCTTTATGAGTCGACGCGAGTAGTTGTCAGTCACCGTAAAACCGCCGAAATAACAAGCTGTCGCGTCGTCATATGCCCCAGTTATCGAAACTTTGGCGTCGAGTGACGATCTGACCGCCGCATGGAGCACGGCAACGTCATCCACCTCAGCTGATGCCAGCCTGCTGCAAGCAAGAGCCACTGCATTTGATACCGCACTTGAACTTTTCAGCCCAAAGCCAATTGGGATTTCAGACCTCACCTTCACAGTGATGAGATTCTCCTCAATCAGTGACTTTGGCATCGTGTTTCTTACAATATTGTTGATCAATTTGTCCTCATTTTTCCCAGTCACGAATCTAACCCCGTGTCCCCTTTGAAGCTCAACATGAGCAGTAGCGGAAAGTGAAATGCCAAGAGATGAACCGTTTCCAGTTGCTATGGCATTCACTATCGAAACAGCTCCATGCATCGTTGCAATGGCTTGGCGAGCTTTCATGTGGGCTCACCAAAAACACCTAGAAGACTCTTTTTCATCACATCACGCGGGGCAGGTATTCCTGTCCACAGTTCGAATGCCCTTGCACCTTGCTCGATCAGCATTTCATACCCATGTACTACGACTGCCTGGGCGTATTTGCCATTTTCGATCAAATCCGTAGTGATGGGTCGATAGACAATGTCGTAGATAATGCTTCCTTTCTTTATGTGCGTGTGGTCTATGATGCTAGGCTCATTTTTCATGCCCATACTGGTTGAATTGACTATTAGGTCCGAGTCAGGCGAAATCCGGCTAGCTTGATCAAGGCTTACTGTTCCGCAATCAAGACCTAATTCAGATCCTATATCTGCCAGCTCCTTGGCCCGGTTAGGGTCTCTGTTGGCAATGATAACCTTGGCGATGCCAATCTGTTCAGAGAGGGCTGCAACTATCGCCCTCGCAGCGCCTCCTGCGCCAAGCAAGAGAACATGCATGCCTTGAAAGTCTACCTTTCGCCTACGTAGCGGCTCAATAAAACCATGAATATCTGTGTTGTATCCTTTGAGTATTCCCTCGATGTTATTGACCGTATTGACTGCTGCCGCTTTTTCAGCAGAATGGTCGAGTTCGTCCAGAAATTTCATTACTTGAACTTTGTGGGGTATCGTTACATTGAAGCCGGCGACCTTTATCGATCGTAGTGATTCAACAGACTGTTCAAGTTCTTGAGCGGTTACCTTGAACGCAATGTAGGTGCAGTTCAATCCGAGAGCGCTAAACGCTGCATTTTGCATGGCCGGAGACAGCGAGTGGTCTATCGGGTCGCCGATAATGCAGTAAGTCCTAGGACTGCTATGCAACAGGCTCGGTTAGTCGCCATCCTATCATATATGTTATCTAATATTACTCGTGTTGTAACATGTACCAAACCACACTAGGCTTCATGCTCTTGTGCGACTGCAGAGATAACATCTCTTCGGAACAGGATCTTCAACCACGTTTGTCAATTCTTTCATATAACTTCCTCATGTCCTTGACTGTGAGTTGCCCTGGCGCAACGGCATTATCAAGGCTCGCATAAGTAAACGGAGCATTTCCGACTATAGTACAGAGAACGCGCGAAATTACGCCTTCCGTGCCCATGGCAAATATAACGGCATTCAGGCCGATCGTATCTTCGTAAAGGTCAAGGAGACGCAGCGCATCGTCCGTCTGCTTGGCAGTGGTTACGATCTTGACATAGTTGCTATATACCCTCATTTCGGCCAGTATGTCGGCAAGCTCGTCAGACGAAGGAGTACTGTTGAAATCATGCCACGAGACTAGCACTGGTGATCTCTGGGTCTCGAGGAAATCCGCCAAGTCGTCATTCTCTCTGAGTGTTTCCAGCTCTATGTCGAGAAGCATTGGCATTTGATCTGCCATCCTGCGAAGCCATGCAAGCCTTTCATGTTCACTGCCTGCAAATTTCCCTCCCTGTGCGGTCGACCGGAGAGTGAACACAGCCTTTGCCTTGAATTCGGCAGCGGAAGAAATTGCCTCAACCAAGTCGTCGGGCTTTAGAAAATCATATCTCAGTTCGACAAAATCAGCGCCTCTTGAAAAGGCGTCCAGTGCCATCTCTTTCATAGACTGCGGAGATTCGGCGGCGATGGAGGCGCATATCTTGGCAGCCAAGGTAAATCCAATACCAATAGGGTCAGATTAATTGTTTTATCCGACGCCAGCGGGAGGAGAACGATTTGTCCCGTGATCCATTTTCTTGTGTGTTTCCAGCTGCTCATTGCTTGTAAAGACTCGGCCGCACAGGTTGCATCGAAAGTCTTTAGGCTGTTTCGAACTTGAAGTTGCAGCCGCCATGCTATTCTATATGGACCGGGATCTTATTAAGGGTGATAGCTTTGGCATTGACCTCAGTCCATAATATGGCCTGCGAGGCTTCGCCGCCCAGACCCATCATGCAAAGCATGCCCTTCATACCTCTGTCCAAGGAATCGCCAAACGAGGATGATTCTCCCGACTGGTAGGCCCCGCACTTGCTGTATGTGTCCTGTGCGCATCCTGAGGATATCGCGCAGTTGCTTGCGCTCGATACCCCAATGACAGCAGGTACGATTACGATAGGAATCAGGAAAGACATAGAGATGATTCCCAAGGATACAGCCGTAATTATCACTACCTTCTTCTTTTGAGGCTGCATACTGATTTTCGTGATAATAGGAAATTGTTAAGCTAAAGTGTGTCGGCTGGTGCTACATAATACCACGGCTACAGATTATTAATCCCTACTTGGTTCCAAAATAGGAGTTATGACCTCCAGAGAGGAGCATGTTGCCAAATTAAATGTGCTTGGCCTCGAAGACAGCATGCTAAAGTCTTTTGAGGAACTGTGGAAGCCGCTTGAGACCGATGGATATGAAATGTATGCGATGTATACCGGAGTCGAGAGGTCACCCTTGGAAGGCAAGAAGGCTTGTGCAATTTGCTCAAAAAGCTCAGACGGGTTGCGCTGGGAAAAAGTAATCACTCCTAGTCAGGATAGCGCAGCGCTTTACCTAGTATGCAATAGCTGTGACTCGCAGTATGTCGACGCTGCCTTGAGGCAGAAGGCACTTGGCAGACTCCTAAAAGAGCGCAATACTCGGCCGACGTGACTAGCGCGGCTTTTGATGAAACACGTTATCTGGCTCTATTCGGAGCAGTATTCTCTGCTCTCCGGGCATCTTGAATGGATACTTGTCCATTCCTAGATACTTCTTCGCCATCTTGTCAATGTGCTCATCTGCTCCTTCTGTTGTCTCTTCCACCACTTTTCCCCTAATTGTTACCATTTCATACGGATTAGCATGGTTCACCACAGATATTGCAACCCTTGGGTCCCGCTTCACGTTCTTGTGCTTGATTCTTCCTTCTGCCGTGTTGATCAGAATAGCATTTTCGTCAACATCGGTCCAAACTGGGGTAACCTGGGGAGATCCATTTTCCATCAGGGTTGCGAGAAACGCAAAATTCTTGCAATCAAATAGTCTCCTTATTTCTTCGGTGACAGAGTTTTCTTTCATCGTCTATACCGGGCTTGAGTTTAATAAAAAGACTAGTGTTTCTCCTTGTAATGTGATGGGATCTTTTTCCAGCTGGCAATGAGTGCCTCATTTCGGATATGCAGAGGTTCGCTTGCAATCCTCATCTTTGCAAGCTCGACATATTCCTTGACGACATCCATTCCCAAGTAGTGGCGGCCGAAGTGGTGTGCGACCTTTGTGGTTTGCCCGCTTCCATTGAAAGGATCGAGGACTATGTCATCCTCATAGGAGTACAACTTCATGAGTCGATACGGGATTTCCTCGGGGAACGGACAAGGATGGTTGATGTAGCCAGGCGGGACCGGGGCTATGTGCCAGACTGAATTGGCTATCTCTTTTGTCCATTCTTCATGGGTCGCGGGAAGTGCATCCATGCGGCGAGTCCTCCCGCTGCTTACATCGCCCTTGCGCAAAATCAGAATGAATTCGTGCATGATATTTGCACGGTAATATTTTGGATATGGGTTGATGACAAATGAGCCATATCGGTTTGTTCCTCCCGTAACTTTGTGCCAAATTATTTCCTCATGCAGCTGCCAGTTCCCATACGGTTGGACGAGGCGTGAAAGTAGCATATGTGGCAGTGGCATTATGGTGCCATTGACGACCTCGTTTGCAATGACGATGCAGCAGTATCCACCTTCCTTCGTTATGCGGTAAACTTTGTTGCCAAAGATTTCTGCCATGTCGTCCAAATATTCCTCAGTGTCCAGCTTTAGCTTGCCTCTGTAATAGCCGCCGTTTCCGGACGCATGCAT
>JAKEIF010000262.1 GCA_022545875.1 Nitrososphaera sp. | reverse complement strand
GCTATTGCAAGCACCATGCCTGCAATGCCTAATGCCTGCTTACGGCCAAACCGCATGCCTATGGGTATCTGGAGAGATGAGCGAATCCCTTGACTGGCTTTTTAGAAGCATCGGCAAGCTCTGACTTTGACTGCTTTGCCAGCATTTCAAGGAGCCTCCTGCCCGCCTCCATCTTTTGCTTCTTTAACTCTGGGTCCTTGACCTTTTCCTTGGAATACTTGCCGGGGCTGTCAAGCTCCATGCCCAGCAGAATTATCTTTTTGGCGCCGAATTCGTCTGCCAGAAAAACGCACCTGTCGCCGTCTGTAAAGCCGCCAAAGTTGTAAACGTTTTCAAGTGGGGATACCTGCGTCGTGGCGACTATTTTTTTGAATTTTGGCACTAGCTTTTTCAGCAAGTCCATGTTGTCGCCGTGCGCGTGAACGACCATTGTCGCGCCCGCTTTTTCTGCCTTTTGAAGAAAAGCCGGGTTCCCGTCAAGGTCGGTCACTACGATGTCTGGCTTGATCTTGTTTTCTATCAGAAACTGGACTGCGCCGTCTGCTGCAATCTTGACAAAGTTCTTGTTCTTCTTCACATACTTTGCCGCGCGCTCGTCTTCTAATCCCGAGCCCGCCCCAATGACAATTACGTTTTTGCCCTTTATCTTTCTCTCGAGGCTCTTGGCGTCCACTGCTTTTTTCTTTGCCAGATCCGAGAGCAACCGCGCGGCCTCTTGATCCTTTTCGGAGCTGTATCCAAATTCAGCCCGGATTCCCTGATAGTAAGGGAACCAGTCTACGAACTTCACAAAGGGTAGGGCGGGGAGGTTGCTATTAATAGCTTCTGACAAAGTCATGTCTCGTTTCTCACTGCCTCCCTAATCCTTAATATTCCGCGGGCAACATTCTGCGGCATGGCACGCGGTGACCTTTTTTGAGAGAAAAAGAGACAAGGTACGAGCGCGTTGAACTCTCGCACAAGGCGCTACTTCTCACCGCGAGTGTAATCGTCAAAACATTCTTGATGGCAATCTCTTCAAGCCAGGTTTTTTGCGGGGGGATCGATCCATCTACTCTGTTCCTCCAGTGTGGCGTAAATGTCGCTTACGTCGCAGGCAGCACGGCGGCCGTGGCAATCATGGGGGCGATGTTTGGATACTATATCGTCCGGCTCAAGACCTTTGAGCAGATATTTGCAAGATTGATGAAGGCAGACTTTATCATGACTGCGATGTACTTTGGCGTCGCATTTTCTGCGCCGACAATGGTTGCCGGCAAGGTAATGATCTGGCTTTTCGGAATGTGGATCCTCGGGATGCTCTTGGCGCCTTTCAACAGGGAGAGAACGGTGCTAAAACAGGTTGCAGAGTACGGGTCATTGGTTGCCCTTGGCGCTTTACTGACAGTGCACTTTATTCCGGCTTTCGAGGAGCTGGGCTCGTCAACCACGCTTGGCATGATGGTCAGCAGCGTCATAGGGATGTTTGGATCGGGGAGAGTGAAATGAGTCGCAGGGGCGGTTGCATTGTATGATCATACAATCATATGTAGAGAAATCTACTGATTATCACTTAAGTTAGAATCCCCTATAGTTAAATAAATCGGGATCGTAAGCCGTCAGCGATGAGGCAAAACATTCTCTTACCCGGTCTCGTTGGCGTATCGTTGTTAGCAGCCATGATGTTGGCTCCAGTATTGGCATCGGCTGTGAGCGCGATAACGTCAGCAAAGATCGAACAGGACAAGAGAGGACTAGAAGTAAAAATCGGTACTGCTTCGGCCATAAACACAGCTGGAACAGATAACGCCTTTGGCTACGGCGTTTTGAATGATGGCGATTCGCTTATGGTTGCAACCACTCACGGAGGGGTGCTGGACAGTGCAACTCAGAGCGACGCTAGCGACCCAATTTGGCACAACCACTATGTTCAGCTGACAGGCGCGGGCGATTATTGCGCTCCTAACGCTGCATTAGGCGGCGCAAGGCTAGAAGTAGCAGCGCTGACTTTTGAATCTCCCGGCGAAGTGAACATAAACGGTGCTAGCATAAAGATGGAAGACCTTCCAGGCTCATTCACTGGAACAAACCCGCTTGATTCATTCAATGCAATCACCATGAACCCAGGAACTTCTGCGGATACGGTCGTTTCATTCACATTGAGCGTGCCGGATGAATCAGAGTTCCACGTGTGCGTAGAAAATGTGACACCGTTCGCAGCAGAAACAGACTAAACTCTTTTCCTCTTCTTTTTCTTTTTTTCCATATCTCCGCGCTAACGTTAATACGGGCAAGCCTGCTAGGCAGCACGACTAGCTAGCAAATGGAGCCGAAAATCCAGTCAACATCGTGGAACCCTGAAATAGAAAAGTCAATCTTGGCAAAGTGGGATGAAAATGACCTTTACAGGTTTGCAGTAGACAAGTCAAAACCTTCATTTGTAATTGACACGCCTCCTCCCTATCCTTCCGGGCGCCCGTGGCACATGGGTGCGGCAGCTCACTATGCGCAGATTGACATGATCGCCCGCACTGCCAGGATGAATGGCAACAACGTTTTGTTCCCGATAGGGATCGACAGGAACGGCCTGCCGGTCGAAATTTACACAGAGAAAAAGCACAAGATAAGGATGCGCCAGATGGACAGGCAACAGTTCCTTGACCTGTGCAAGGTCGC
>JAKEIF010000261.1 GCA_022545875.1 Nitrososphaera sp. | reverse complement strand
GAAATTTACAAGCGATTTGAGTCCCTGCATGGCATAAAAGAGAAAAGGATTGTCAATCCAATTACGGATATAGGCAATTTGGTCAGCTGGCTTTAATTCTACAAATCGCGCAAATTTTGCCTCGCCTGCACTCAACGATACAAAAAAGACTGCAGTCCTGCTGTCAAAAACAAGAAACAATACGCGAAGAATTTCAGAATTTGACTTTGGCATTGCCTCCAGCACACCTTTGGCCGTTCTGCAAGCGTCCCTTATGGCTGCAGCGGAATCGCCCTCGGCAAACCGAGAGGAATCATACATTGCTTCAATTATCCTGAACATGATAGACTCTGAAGCGCCATACCTTTTGTCAGCAAGATAGACTCCTAGAAGGAATAGTACAACAAACACAGGAACCGAAATCGCTTTGGCTACATACCCCTGGTCGGGATAGAGATAGTATGCAAGGATTATGAAGTAGACTATTGCTGCGTAGATTGAAATCAGAATGTATCTTTGCCTCGCCCGCCCGCTGCTCCATGCTTTTCCAAGTACCACTACGAGCAGCTGGTTGAGTCTTACTGTGCCGTACCCGACGCCAATGCCTGCAGTAGCGCCTATCGCCAGTGAAATGATGGCAACAATAGTAAAATCTACAGCCACCGCTCTATTTCAGCCCCCTGCTCCGTACTCCCAGTAAGCAGATTTTCTTGGTTGAACAAGGCATACCATGAATATCGCAACTAGGAAGAGCCACGTCGAGAGGTTTACGAATCCAAAAATTATCCCAGAGCCAACCACTTCTCTGGATTGGCACATCTGAATTACGTCTTGCTGCGTTACATCCGCGCTGGAAATGCTGCTTACTAGCGCATCGATGGCGCTCAAATTGTCTACGTCCCGGGGCGGAACCTGCTCGGCTGAAATTCTATCGGGATTGCAAAGAGAGTCTGAAAAGTATGAGAACCTTGCGTTTGACGTAGCCATGTACCCATAAACCACAGCCTCTTTGTCCTGCTGGTCACTCGCTGCTCCAAGCGCATCTCCAATTGCCACGGTATCGAGTGGGATCATGATGAAAAAGAACAACATCATGCCCGCGCTAACAAACACAAGCAGTCCTCCGACACGGATGTAGAGGTAGGTAGCTGGTTTTCGCATTGGAGTGGGTTCCTCAGGAGCCATCACGTTTCTCAAGCTCTTGAATCCTAGATAGAACCAAAGGAAATACAGCGCGTAGAATATCCAAACAACCGCTTCTGGGAAGGCATCTTTTGTGACTCCTGTCGCATTTGAGTGAAACATTATTCTTGGCCCATTCTGTTGCTCTATTGGAAGGAACGTGGCAAACGTATCAAGAATCAAAAAGTCAGTCTGTACAATGTTTAGGTAAAGTAAAATGCTATACAGTGTAGCCAAAGAGATAGCAATACCCGAGATCGCAAACGTACGGCGTCTGTTAAACCGAAGCGCCCGCGTTATGACTGAAAAAATAATGCCAAGCATGAATGCAAGAAAGGGATCAAGCAAAAAACTCAAACTACGATCTTTTTCTCCATGCTCAAGTGCCAATGTATATGCGACTTCTCACCTATGCTTCCAGTCTGCCCCGTCCTGCAAACCATCGCAAGACTACCGTGGGCGCTCGTATTGGCAAACAAATTGCCCCTATTGATTTCGCCGTCTCTGTGATGCGTTTTCAATCTGCTGCCCCTATCCCTGCAATTGCAGTCACTGAATTGGATCGTCCATTAGCTACGTAGACAATGTGAGTACTAGGATCGATTGCAGCACCGATTGGAAAATTGCCGATATTTCCAAGCCTGGAAACAACCGCGTTTGAAGTACCGTTTATTACCGAAACTGATCCGGGAACAGGCAGGTCGGGGGACCTTCCATTCACTACATAGATGCTGTTAGTCCCTTCATCAACAACTACGCCGACTGGGAAAAATTCTACAGACACTCGCCCGACAACAAGGTTGGAAGACATGTCCAACACCGAAAGTGAACCCTCGGAATTTGTAACGTATGCCAGCCCTGTCACTTCGTTGACTGCTACTCCTATCGGAAATTTGCCCACGGGGACTCGCGCCAGTTCACTTCGGGACTCGCTGTCAACCACGGATACAGAATCAGACAGTGAATTCGCCACATACACTCTGTTCAATTGGGGGCTCACTGCGACGCCCGTAGGCCCCTGACCGATAGAAGCTGATCCGAGAATAGTTTGAGAAGTGCCGTTTATTACAATCACCTCGCTCGAGATGCTCGAGACGTAGACAAGATGCCGTGTAGAATCAACAGCAACTCCCGTTGGGACGCTTTCCAGCGAGATCTTGGCGGTGACAGCGTTAGACGCGCCGGATATGATGGATACGGTTTTTGACAAGACATTTGTCACGTAAACCTCATTGGTGGTGGTATCTACAGCCACAGCAATTGGTTGATTATCAACCTTGATCGTCTCTACTACACTATTTGTCCCTGCGTCAACAACTGAAACTGTGTTAGAGTAAAAGTTAGGAACATAGACCATGTGTGTGTTTGGGTTGACCGCAATACCATGAGGGTCTAGCCCGACTGGAATAGTTGCTAATATCTTAATGCGAGATCCTTCCGAGGGAGGTGGAACAGGCCAAGGAGGAAGATCAAAAAGCAAGATCAGCAAAATAAACGAAAGCGCCAAAAATACAATTGCGGAAATAACCGAATAACCCGGCGTGATCAAAGTACTGTACGTTGTTCGTTATGAGAGGCTTCTATATAAGAAAACTATAGGAACTTTAAATAAATGTGGAGGAGGGGGACTGATGCCCAATGTCTTTCGCAATATGTCAACGCTGCAGCTTTTTCATTGCTCGCTTCTAGTTTTCTCTTTATTGCGGGCAGATTCCAGTTCGGAAAGAACGAGCTCCAGATAATCTCTCGCGTCCTCCTCTGACACTGAAGTATCAATCCCTGATTCTGCTAGAGTATCGGAGTGATCCTTGGCAATTGCACTCACCTTTGAATGAAGCTCCTTCACCATCTGAGCGTTTCCGATGCCGTCGAGCAACCTAGATTCCGAAACCATCCTTCGCACTGTCTGTCGAAGCTTTGTGTCTTCGGCAAGTGAAATCGCAGACGAGTAAAGACCAATGCTGTAGAGATATGCAGCAAGTGCCATGAAAGATCTAGGTATGGATTCAAAAGGAGGATACATTGAAAAAGTTGGCACAGCAATAGCGATACCCAGGGTCATGACTCCAAGGCCAGCCAAAATGAGATAAATCCGCATTGATTCGCTCTGATCATCAGATCTTGCCGTGACCTTTCTTGACATTACAAAGTATACGGCTGCATTCATGATAAAGCTGGCAAGCGCACTTGCAATGGCAGTTAGCCTGAACACAAGCGCCCCGGCGACCGCATCAGCACGCTCTAAATCACTTGCCATTGCGGATGACTCTGCGCCAATTGAGATAGCTAGAGTTGTGGGAAATACGATGGCTGGCACAAATGCCAGTAGCCAATAGTTTAGCCTGCCCTTTTTTCTTAGGAACGATTTCAAATGCAGGATACTGCCAATCCAAAAGAATCCATATGATACAAGAAGTGTCAGAACCGTTAGATAGTAGAGCTCTTGGTATGGACCAAAGGTGCCGGTTAGCTGAAAGACTATCCTGTCGTCGCTCCGTATTACTACTGGGCCTTCAACTAATCTGAGCAGCGACCTAAAGACTCCGAGGCCCACGCCTATTGAGGCGAGAATGGGTGCCAGCGCGTAGACTGCAATCACAAGGTTCTTGGTATGAACGCGGAACCAGGTTAGGAATGAATAGCCCTGCAGTGCCAGCACAGCAGCCGCGCCAGCCATGCTTAAAGCAACTGCGGATATCGCCGTGACCTGATGATAAGATCTGTAGAGCAATATCTCCAATGCCACCGATATAAGGAGGCATATTGCAACGACCTCGGCAACGACAACGAACCAAAACATGATGCTGTATAGCTGGTTGCCTTCTCTGATCCTCTTTGTTATTCTTTGAACAAAACTAATTAGCACATAAACGCCCACTCCATGCACTGCTGCTAAAGCCGCCACAAACAGTGCAACTCCAAATATGGTCCCTTGTACGTTTGCGCTGGCAATATCGAACAACCAAGAAACTATCACATCTGCGACAAGGGCGAGCGTAATGACTGCACCAAAGATTACAATTTGCTTCCGGGCTGAAGCGAGATAAGGGTAGGGACTATTCTCACTCCTATCCCCTTTGTCGCTTCCTATGCCGGACATTCCTGCACATAATGAAAACCTCTATCGTATTATTTAAGCTCGTTTGACACTTCTAGTTGCATTTAGCAAAACATGATGACATATCGAGTGGCACTGATTGGAAGAACCAGCAATTCTGAAATGGGATCGGGTGATACACAAGGGCGCAAGAACACAAGATGGGCAGCCCGTCGGATATATCGCGGCAGACGATGAGCACCCAGTCATCCTGGCAAGCAGATTCAAGGAATACAACATTCCAAAGCTACGCGTAAGGGCGTTTGACGGCTCACAGGTCTACAAACGACAAATCCCCCGTTTTGAAAAAGTCTTCTAGCTGTTCGGCATACTGGCGGGCGATAGACTTGTTTTGCTCAGTTGACATATAGCTGCAGTGATCCCTCGTCTATAAAAAATAGCAATGTCGCAATAGGGTAGATTAGAGATATTTTTCTCCCTTCTTCAATGTAGAAATATCCATCACTTCGTCGACTTTGGATATGAAAATCTTGCCGTCCCCCAATCCCCCGGTATGCGTCGCCTTGGTGATGGCATCTACGACCGAGGGAACCCTGGCATCTTCAACAACCAAGTATAGCAGGT
>JAKEIF010000260.1 GCA_022545875.1 Nitrososphaera sp. | reverse complement strand
GGGAGACTTTGTCCGAGCTACAAACACCAAAGCAAGCTATCAGGGAGCTCGCTCGGATTTTAAACATTGCGATAAAGGATGAAATTGAAAAAAGCTTAGGCGTAGTTTCGCCAGGTATGGCTGCACTTTGTGCAGCGGTAGAATTGAGTCGTGGCCTCATCAGCAGATCTTGTCTGCAGCATCCACCAAAACGCAGCGTCGTTTTTGCATTGCGGACATTCTATTGCCGTAGTCGGAAGCGCATCGACCGTTTCTCCCTCCATCACCTTGAGGGGAGCTTCAGAGCCGGCTTCCTTCCTTGTGGCAACCTCCTTTCTATTCTCTTCTTCCTTTTTCGACTTGAAGCCGCACTGCGGGCAAACAAGGACGCCTTCAGACTTTGGCTTCATGCGTGGATGGGTTTCGCATTGGGGGCAAAAACGCAACGTAATGGCACCTTTTCTTTATTTCTTGAGCGCAGACTTGATCATGCCGGCCAAGTCCTTCGTGTATTCCGCAGCAGAAGATGATGCATCCTGAATTACTTCCATCGGATCCTTTCTCTTGGTGGCAACTCTCAGCAGGTACTCCTTGGCAAGTGGGTGCTTTTGGATTACGCCGGCAAAGTCTACGCTTCTCTCCTTGAGCAATTCGTGCTGGACAACGTACAAAACTGAAATATCTTCTTCCCGTATTTTGAGCTCGATCTCGTTATCTTTTACGTCAGAAACTTCTGCAAGCATAAAGGCGTCATACAGACAACTACTTATTGAGGATATAAATGATACCATGCAGGCAGAGATGGCTGACTCCAGTTTCATTTCAGATGCCAACTTTTCAAAATCGCAGGACAGCGTAAAGGCGGATCAGCCGCTGACACTGAGCTTGAGCTTCAAGATCAACGGTGCCATACGGGATGCTTTTTCGCAAAAGAACTGGGAGCGCGCGTATAACAAACACGACAACGGCTTTCGGATGACGGTAGAAGTTGACATAAAGTCCGGCAGAAAGACTGTCCACTCCCTAAAGTTCGTAAGAAAGGCTGCGCTATTCTGGACGCGCAACCCCAAGATTCCGCACAGGATATGGGTCTCTATTGTAAAGGACGAAACACCCTTCTATCCACTCACAATAGAGGAGGCACAGTCGCAACTCTTTGATGTGAATAAAGTGATCGAGCTTTCGGGGAGAGATCTTGACTCCGGCTCACACAAACTGCACGCCGAGATCCGGGTGTCATGGGGCAAGCACGACTATACGGAAGCGACGGAGGTCAAGGCCAGATCAAATGAAATTGATCTGATGCGAGTCGCTGCTTGAAGTTAGACAAAGAAAGAATAATTACCATCCTGATTCTGATAGGGCTTTTCGGCGGCCTCATTGGCGGGCCTATTGCAAGCTTGGCTGACTATTATGCTCCACCCGAGCGAAGGTTCTGGCTTTTCATTATTCCCGAATTTATCGGGTTTGCATGCCTCATACTCATGGTTATTTACGGAAAGTCCAAGAAAAAGCATGCCGAAGACAAGGCTTCATGAACCCACGACGATTTATAAGCGAAAAACGCGTTACAACAGCAGATGCAGACAAGCGCGCCCGGCAAGGATGCAGATCTCGCTATTTCGCTTCCTAACGGCAGGGTAAAATGCACCGCATGTGCTAGGTATTGCGAAATACCTGAAGGCAAGATCGGGCTCTGCGGCGTTCGGGGAGTTGTCAACAACAAGCTGAGGTTGTTCGTATACGGAAGGGTGATGGCCGGCCACGTCGATCCTATTGAGAAAAAGCCGGTGACGCACTACATGCCTGCAAGTGACATCTATTCGCTAGCGACGACTGGATGTAATTGGCTTTGTGCATATTGCCAGAATTATGATATTTCACAAAGACGAAAAGTAGAAGGAGTCGAGATGACTCCACAGCAAGTCGCAGAGGCAGCCGCCGGCCAAGGTGCGCAAGGCATCGCATACACTTACAACGAGCCTTCAATATTTATCGAATTCGCAAGAGACTGCGGCGTCGAAGCTCACAAGCGCGGGATCTTTAACATCTTTGTCTCAAACGGCTATGACACTCCGGAATCAGTCAAGACGATGGGCGAGTTTCT
Source organism: Nitrososphaera sp. (assembly GCA_022545875.1). GTDB lineage: Archaea > Thermoproteota > Nitrososphaeria > Nitrososphaerales > Nitrososphaeraceae > Nitrososphaera. The sequence goes on along the minus strand of JAKEIF010000260.1, from coordinate 3,888 downwards.
GGATTGCATCACCGTGGACTTTAAGGGAAGCGGCAAACAGGAATTTGTCAGGCGCTACATTGGAATCCCAAATGCAGATCCTATTTACCAGACTCTCCAAGAGATAAAGAGCAAGACAAAGATCCATGTCGAGATAACCGACCTTATCGTGCCGCAGGTTGGCGACGACTTGGATTCTGCTAGAAAGCTGTGCAAGTTCGTCTATGAAGAGCTAGGGCCAGAGACTCCTATCCACTTTCTCCGCTTCCATCCAGATTACAAGATGATGGAGTTTGACTCGACTCCCATTCAAACACTGGAGAAGCATCACGCCATCGCAAAAGAAACAGGTTTGCAATACGCCTACTTGGGCAATGTCCCAGGACACCCGCTTGAGCACACTTATTGTCCTGAATGCAACAAGGTTGCCGTAGGCCGCTATGGCTTTTCCATTACCTCGTGGAACTTGGATGCGCAGAACAGATGCAAGGACTGCGGGCATCCGATCCCCATAATCGGCACAGTCCGCAAGGCCCGCAAGACTCGCTTCCAGTTTATCTCTTAAACTTGAAGAATTCATATCGTAAGGGCGAAATGCGATGCGACAGCAATAGTATTTGGCCCTGATTGTCTTATGACGAACGTTGCATTTCTGCACCGCACATTGAACAGTATATGATCACGTTATCGGTTCGTGGAAGCTCCATCTTGTTCGCACAATTCGGACAATGGTACGACATCTTGTCTCCCGGCAATTGTTCAAACCTAGAACTATGTACTATGAAATAAGTCTTTTCCCGGTTCCAGCTTTCCACGTATTCTACGGATTCAGCTAACGTTCAGTATTTGGTAGTTTACGAATAATTTTTCCAAAATTTGACAATGAATTTCGCACCATCTGCCTACCTAGAAAAGATGATACGACATTTTGACTAACAGTCGGGAATACGTAAGCTCATAATGATAGCGCCCGGATCAAAAAAATTTGCAATGATGTTCTTAGATGTGCAGACTCCAAATCCGAGCATTTTCTAGGATTGCTAAAAAATTCAAGTGCTGTTTACCTGTGACAGGCATCGCCGACATTCAGCTGACACCGAACACATTAAATTACCAGGACAAGTCGAATTTTTAACGCGGGGTCGTTGTCTAGCTTGGTATGATGCCAGCCTTGGGCGCTGGAGGTCGCTGGTTCGAATCCGGCCGACCCCACTTTTATTAGGTTCGATATACTACCTGTGGTTTACTCAATGCTGATAATCGGTGAGGACCCTGAAATGAAGCAAAGACTTCAATGGATTTAGAATACTTGAATCGAAGCGTCGGATTAGTGCCACACCCGTTTATGATCTCTATTTGTCTGAAAGAGCGATTGCGCGTCGGCAACATTCCAAAAAATTATTCTACCACTGTATGGCGAGAGGAGATAAAGATGTCGCAATATTATAGCAAAGCCGGCAATCTCTTAGTGCCTTATTGATAAGTAACGAACTTGATTTCGTTTCAGTATATCTTATAAGGATCGTTCGAAATTTACTGCATTAATCATGTCTGAATCGAGGATCAAATTACGCTATTCCAAAATGGTCGGTATCATGCTGTTCGTCCTTTTGATCGCCGCCCCGGTTTCTACTATGCTCAGGCCAGCCAGCGCACAAAGCGATGAAGTAAATGCCGCATCGACGAATACTAGGTTCATGCTGCTAGAGGAGCCCAGTCCGTCCTATGACAAGCTTGACATCTATGTTCAGCGAAGCACCGATAACGGCGACTCATGGGAAGAACCTGTGAACCTGAGTTCCAACTCCGGCAATTCATTCAGATCTGAAATCCTCGTTTCGGGCTCAAACGTGTACGTTGTCTGGGTCCAGGAGAGCTCGGACGGGACAAAGTCTGACGTTTATTTTAGAGGAAGTGTAAATGGTGGCGCATCATGGGGTTCAAAGATCAAGTTGAGCTCGACGGGCACCAGCCTTGACAGCACCCCGCTTGTCGGCGCCTCGGGCTCCAATGTATATGTCGTTTGGGACGACTCAGGAACGGGAGACGTCTACATCAGGAGAAGCGCGAACAATGGGGGAACATGGGCCTCAATTTTTAATTTGAGTAGCAACCCGGGAAAATCAGATAGCCAGGATCTCAGTGTTACAGGCTCAAACGTATACGTGGCATGGGCTCAGGCCAACACGGGCGGATCGGCTACAGATGTATTCGTTCGCGGGAGCAACGACGACGGCGCTTCATGGGGATCCAAGAAAAAGCTGAGTTCCTCAGGCAAGGCAGTTGAACCAACGGTTGCATCCTCTGGCTCGCGTGCCCATGTAGCCTGGCAGGATGGCAGTGCTGGCAATGGCGACATTCTCATAAGGACGAGCACAAATGAAGGAGCGAGTTGGGGCTCGGCAAGGAACATGAGCACGGATGCTTCAAGGTCTAGTTCACCTGAGCTAGCCACATCCGGAACCAGCGTTTATCTCGAGTATACAAAGCGAACTTCAACCCAGGATTATTCCATCATCTTTAGATCAAGTGCCAACAGCGGGGGGACGTGGAGTGGTAAAACAACGCTGGCAACGACTCATCCCTACGGGATCGGCCCTGCATCAATACTTACCGCTAGAAACTATGTTCATGTTGTAATAGAGTTGATAGACAAAGATAACGTATTCCTCACGATGCGCTCTAGTGCAAACAACGGTGCAAGTTTCGGGCCAAGCGTAGATCCGTCATCAGGAGACTATGTAGGCGCCACCAATATGGTTGTAAGCGGCTCAAACCTATTTGCTGTTTGGGTGGGATTTGCGTACGGAGAGAGAATCGCCTTCGCCAAGAGTACAGATAACGGCTTGACATGGAGTGTGCCGGAAATTCTCGATCCTGATGCCAGCAGTGCCCGGATAGCTTGATAGTAGCGAACTTCCACACTACTGTCACTCCAAGTCCTTTCTTTCTGAAACTCGAATGATGTGAAATTTGTGTTCATCTAGGCAACTAACGCAAGCCATATTTTTCGCACCAAAAAACCGAACCGGTAATCTGGCGTATAGATTCCGGCCGACCCCACTTTTCGTCTCAAATATCCGCCTGATTTCTTAAACCGTAATAAGCCCCAAAGACGCTAGATTCTATAATGAAAGTAGAACTCGAACTATCCACAAAGGATGAAGATGAATCGGTAGTGATGGACAAGATCTCTGAAATCACCCGCTACGCAAAGGAGCAAGGGTTCAGAGTCGAGGAAATAGAGATCGAGCGCGATGACGACGAAGATGAAGAAGATTCGGAAGAACACGACAAGAAAAAAACCGAGAAAAGAAAGAGCAGCAAACGCAAGCGATCATCCTAGATTGCCCCGTTTTTCTAGCTAGTTTTCAGTGATAATTTCGGAAAGCTTTTTGAAAATTAGTTGTCGTAGAAGAAAAAGAAAAGAAAGAGAGAAGGGATTTTAGTCCCACTTGCTCCACGCGGCCATCCAGCGGTATGTCCACGTGTTAAGCTTCGCACCTAGTGCAGCGATCGGCACTGTCAGCACCGCGCTTGCTCCCGAGCCCAGGGCTACGGGACTGTTGTAGAACTTTCCTACCTGGGGCTCGATCGGAGTCATGTATGCCGGCAGAGTCGGTCTCGGATACTTGAACGCCACCTCCAGTGGATCTCTGATGAGCAGCAGATTGACCATGTTGAACAGCGGGAACGAAAGGCCAACCAGTGTTCCACCAATGATTATGGCAGCGTGTTTGTTTCTCCTTGTTGCCCAGTAAGTCAGGTCTAACAGCATTGCCGATGGAATCCATATAGGTACTACAATGAAGTCATATGGGTATCCGAGTGCAAACCATGCGCCCTTTGCAACCCATGTGTAGATGGTCATTATAGTCGCGTAGTATGTGGCCGTTCCAGGAACTCCGG
>JAKEIF010000259.1 GCA_022545875.1 Nitrososphaera sp. | reverse complement strand
CAGCCGCATCTGCAATATCCTTCTGGGTTATGCTTTCGCCATTGGCCAGGCAGGACATGTAGAGGACCGTCGCTGCAAGACCCATAGGAAGCTTGCCCGCTGAAATCTCTTTGCCAATGACATCGTTCATAGCGTCCATTGCCATCCGTTTCGTCTTCTCGCTCAGGTTTGCCTTATTCGCTATCTTGGCAATGCATTTCATGGGATTCACAAGAGGCACTTTAATGTCCAGTTCCAAAACAAGAATTCGGTAGCTGCGTGAAATTGCTTTACGCTTGACGTTAGTAGCAATAGCCACGTCCCCCAATGTTCTTGAAGCATCCATCTCCCTGCATGCAGCGTATATCGCCGCGGCCAAAATGGATGAGATGGATCGTCCCCTTACCAATTGCTTTTCCTGTGCTTTCCTATAGACATAGGCTGTTTTTTCCATTATTGCGTCCGATAGACCCAGTTTATCTTTTAGTCTGTCAAGCTCGTTGAATGCACGAAGGAGGCTTCTATCGGTGGGCGAATGCGCCTTTGTCCTGAGATCCCATGTTCGTAATCTCTGAATTCTTGATGTCATCGAGGCGTTTAACTGTCGACCGCTAGAATCCCTATTTGCCTTTCCAATCACTGTTGCCAGCCCCATGTCGTGATATGCAAGAGAGCTAGGAGATCCTACCCTTGACCTGTCAACTCCATCTGAGTCGAATGTTCGCCATTCTGCGCGACTTTCCTGGATCCTTTCAGTCGTCACTAACCCACACTTGTTACACGCTATTTCGCCAGATTCCAAATCCGTTACGAGCTGGCCTTTGCCACAATTACACGACAGTATTGAAGTTTGCATTACCATGACGGAGCACGAAGAAACAGAAGAAGCGTCTTCTCGTTTTTACGTATTAGTAATCTTATATACGCAGTTCAGGTATATAAAGGGCGCTAACATCGTTTGTCCTGCATAACGTTCTTGTCTGCCGACTTTTTCTTGTGAGGGGCGCTTTTTCTCATGGCTGATAAACAAGCGCCGTCAGTTCAGCGAGCTGCATACGACTTGCAAAGCTGTCACGCGCCGCCTGCACCACCACGTGCCGCTGAAAGAATGTCATCTATCCTCAACATCATAGCAGTCGTTTCGGTAGCTGATTTTAGTATCTGTTCTTTCACGGCCAATGGCTCAATGATGTTTAACTTTCGCATATCAGCGACCTTCATTGCTTTTACATCCACTCCTATCCAGGGATTGTTTTGTGATAGTTGCTTTGAGCGAATTCCTGCGATAGTATCAATCACGTCCATTCCGGCATTTTCAGCCAGCACGATAGGGATTGATTCAATGGCTTCTGCAAAGGCCAAGATGGCGTAATGCCCTCGTCCAGACACGCCAGAGGCCCAAGCTCTTAGTTTTTGCGCAATGTGCGCCTCCGCCGAGCCTCCCCCTGCGATAATTGCAGGTTTTTGAACAACGTCCTTTACGACCATGAGCGCATCGTGCATTGATCTCTCTGCTTCCTCAACCACCCTATCAGACCCTCCTCTAATCAAGATGGTGATTGCCTTTGGATTCTTGCATTTCTCGATAAAGACCCATTTGTCAGTTTCAACTTTTCTTTCTTCGACAAATCCTGCAAATCCAAGGTCTTTTGGGGATAAATCGTCAAGACTTGAGATTACCCTTGCGCCTGTCGCTTTTGCCAAGGCGTTTACGTCTGATTCCTTTACTCTCTTTATTGCTGAAATGTTTGCCCTTGTAAGGTATTCCAGAGCCACGTCGTCAATCCCTTTCTGACAAATTACAATGTTCGCACCGGACTGAATTACCTTTTCTACCATTGCCTTTATCATTCTCGTTTCTTCTTGCAAGAACTTATTCATTTGCTCTGGTCTTTCTATGCTGATCTTGGCTTCGAACTCTGGCTTTTCGATCTCTAGCGAAGAATTAAGCAATAGAATTTTCGCATTAACTATCTCTTTTGGCATTTCAGAATGGCCCATTTCCTTATCAACGATTATGCCTTTGATGAGGCTTGAGTCACGCATTGCTCTGCCAGCTTTCTTTTGCACTTTTACGTTATCAAGGTCTACTGACAAGAAGTGATTGTCATTCGGAAGTTCAATGTGTCCGGTTTTTTCTGCCACGGAGAGTATGGCATTTACAGCAAGGTCTGCAAGTACGTCGCTATCCACGGAGACAATTTTGGACTCCATGCTTGTCCTTGCAATGTCCTTAAGAACGGCGTGATTATCCGCAGTTACTTCCTCGGCGATTTTGTTCAATATTTCAAGAGTCTGCCTCAATGCCTTCCGATACCCGTCTACGATAACGGTGGGATGGATGCCTTGCATAACCAGCTTTTCAGCTTTCTCGAGCATTGCTCCGGCCATTATTACGGACGAGGTAGTTCCATCGCCCACTCCATCATCCACCGCCTTTGCGATTTCAACCATCATCTTGGCAGCTGGATGCTGCACGTCCATTTCCTTCAGTATCGTAGCGCCGTCATTTGTGATCGTTACGCCACCCATAGAATCAACTAGCATCTTGTCCATTCCACGCGGCCCGAGAACTGACTTTAGCATTGACGCCACTATCTTTGCGGCTTCTATGTTGTTCTTGAGCGCTTCTCTTCCCTTTGTTTGCGAAGAACCCTCTTTTAGCAACATTACGTGAACGCCTTCTCGTGTCGTTCCAACGACAGATAATGATGACATGCCGTCTAGTTGTTGTTTATCTACAAATGTCGTGCGCCCAGAAGCGATTCGTTGTGGGGCTTAACGCTTACGATCACCGTGCAAATGGCCTAAAGGACCACTTTTGCGAGCCAACTGAGCGTTCTACAGCGAGGTGGTTCGTCCCTGTGCATACAGGGTTTGCAGCAAAACGCCCTACAAGTCTAGGTTTTGGCTGTGCAGCCAGGATATGCGAATATGCTCGAGACTTACTGAAGGAGTGCTAGTCGGTAAGAATTAATCACCAAACGACGCGTCGTGAAATGAAAACTTGTCAATTGAAGGTCGCCTTATAAGTGGCTGGTTGCCATTTATCTTTGCGAAATTCATTTGCGACCAACTAGACGTTAACAAGGACATCCTCTTGGTCGTAGATACGGGGACCGCTATCACTACAATAAACGAATTTGACGCTCGACAAATGAAAATAGACTACTCTAAATTGACGAAGAGGCAGGATTCAATGGGCATTGGCGGCTTGGCCGAGTCATATACAGCGGATTCTTGCCACTTGTATTTTGGCGAAGGAATAGAGTCTGTGGATGTCAAGCCCGTCAAGTTCCTGAGGCAGCTCAATGTTCAGAACCCGGGTCAGGAGCTTTATCCTAGCTTATTGGGCATGGACGTGCTAAGAAATTACAAAATTAGTTTTACGGATTCGAAAGTGGTTCTCGAAAAAATAGTACTTGACTAGCAGGAAAAACAGTGTGCCTTGACCGTGCGGGATTGCAACTATGACAACGGCAGGCCCTTCAAACACAACAGCGTCACTTAACTGGATTCATGCCTTCGTTAGTACTATCGAAAAATCTAGTTCAATGATGTCTACCCGGAACGCGTCATTTGGTATAGGCTGTGTCCAGCGCGTTTTGCTCAAGTCGAACTCCGAAGGCATATATCGGTTGTACGTGCATTATGAACTATGATTTCAGCCTTCGTGCTTGTCAATTGTTTCTTTCCGTTCGATCCGACAATTAAGGACAAACTATCGAGAATGCCGGCAGTGACTAATGTTTATCGAACAGAGGGAAGATACGATCTTTTGGTAAAAGTTAGCGCAGAAACAGAAGACGAGCTAAGAAACATTGTTACCCGAGACCTAAACGGGATTAGCGGAGTCGATGCTACGCTTACAATGATCATAGCCCCGCCTCGACCCTCGCTCGCTGAAACAACTAGCTATAGTACGTAGCTGGGATACTAATGGTTCTCTTTTGCTAAATCATGTGCATAGGCTTGTAGTAATGTCAATCCCGCGTAGAGAAATAGTGCCGCCCAAACCATGTATGATGTCCACCATTCGGCTTCAGCTGATTGCAAAATTGTCTAAAGGAATGGATGACAGAAGAATGGAAGGTCTATACGTAGAGCTCCGGATTGGTCATGGCCAGGTTTGTCAGTGCCAAAGCTTGGGGCGGTCATTTCTTCGTGCGATAGTTGCAATTTTACTCCACGCTGTGACAGCTGCATGCTGGACATATTTTCGCATAAAAAAGGGGAAAGTCTAGGGTTTCGCTTCCGCGATCCGAGCCTGCTTTCCAAAGTACTCTTTGACGTGTGGCTTGTATAGGTAGTAGAGAATGACTCCGCTGATCGCTATGCTGACTATTGATCCGATGTTTCCGGTGGCTATTGAGATAACTCCCATTGCAATACTTATGATAGACAATCCCACACTTATGGTCCATGCCCATTTCTTGGCTTTGAACAGTCCGTATGCTACAACCAAAGATATGATGCCAATGATTGTGAATATGATACCGACGGCCAATAAGGCAACGCCAATGAATTCTGATGGAATTGAGCTAGGGATTTGCGATTGAAATGCATTAGTTTGATCTCCCATGGAACTAATGACTGGGATAACTGCAGCAACTGCTGCGAGGGTTAATCCTGATCCGATCATTAGAATTCCGCCTATTATTGTCAAAATTCCGATTATAGTTACGCCGGTAGGCCGGCTTTTTGCTGCTGATTGCATGATCTTCGGTGCATTATCCCCTCCTTTAAAGGAGCGCAAATGGCAGCAAAGGTGCGGCGTGAGAGAGTCTGGTTTCTTGAAAATGCTTAGTTATTGGAGGATCTTGTAACGAGCGTTAAGTGGCATCTATTGTTAAGGAACGAGCTCACGGTCTGTATGCCCCGCGGTCTTTTGCGGTTGACGATTAGTTCAACGCTCCCGGCGAACGCCTGCATAAGGATCACTTGTGCAATCTGCGTATGACGGTCTTTAGGCCAAAGTAGGTGCCTGCGCCAAGGACAATTGTCAGGACTGCCGGGAACAAGAATGAAGCTGGCGAGTTCGTGACAAGTGGGGCGGATGCTTCATGGACCACAACGATAAACGAATTGAGCGCGGAATTACCCGCAGAGTCAGTTGCTTTACAAATGACGTTGAATCTTCCTACGGGCAGCGTTGAACCAGAACTCGGCGAGCAGGCCGCTTCAATCTCGCCGTCGGTATCATCAATAGCTTTGACAACGAATGCGACTGCGGCACCATCCAGAGACTCCGCAAAAACTTCCAGAGTCGACCCTGGCAGGATTAGCCGGGGAGGCATGATATCTCCCATCGTAGGCGGGGATATGGATGCCATTGGATCGGTGGTGCTTGCCACGCTTGTTATTGCGTTCACCCCCTGCTCCTGCGGTTGAGACGTCAGTGCTGGAACGGGTTGATCAGGTTCGACAATTGCTTCGGCATCCTCTGTGCTGTTAGCTGCGACCGGCGCCTCGGTTGTGCTATTTGTCTGGGTCGTTACTTCGCCAGACGCAGAGGTGTCGGTAGGACTTGTCTCCCACCATCGATCGCTTTCGTCCTCTTTTTCATTTTCTGACTCGACCTTGATCTTGATTGTTGCCGCAGCACTGTCCACCGTTCCGTCGTTTACCTTAAACGTCAAGCTGTCTGAGCCATCAAAGCGATTGTCAGGCGAGTACCTTAGATTTGGCGCGATTCCGGATATGGTTCCATGTGACGGGCTAGATACTATCACATATTCCAAGTCATCATCGTCAGCGTCCGTCCCTTTTAGCTCAATTGAGACTGGCCGGCCCTCTTCGGTAGTGACGCCATCCCCAACTGCTATTGGCGCGTCGTTAACGCTGTTGATATGAATGCTTACAGTCGCAGGCCGGCTATCCTCACTGCCGTCGCTCACTGCGAAACTAAAACTATCGGACCCATGGAATTCAGTCCTCGGCTCGTAAGTTACGGTCCCGTTTGATTCATCGAAATCAGATAGCTTTCCATTTTCTGGTTCGTCCACGATGGAGAAAGTGATTGAATCGTCATCGTCAGCATCTCCTCTAAGGACGACTTCAACTGACGTGTCTTCGTTCATTTCAATTGACTGATCTTTTGCCTCGGGCCTATCTTTGCCAGAGTCATCGTCACCGCCGCCTTCCTTATCTTCATCATCTTGTTCCTCCTCATCGTCCGTATCATCATTATCATCTTTGTCATCATCGTCATCTTGGTCATCCTCTTTATCGTCATCATCTTCATCGTCGTCACCGCCGAGTAATTTGCCAATGAGGTCGTCCAGCGAATCAGCTGTACTTGCGTTTCCACCACTAGCCTGATCATTCAGATCGCTTTCAAAAGCAGAACTCGAAGCAGCCCAAGCTTGGATGAATGGTATCATACCAAAGATAGCAGAGCCCACAAAAATCAGGCATAAAGTAGACTCTAATCCACGCCGAGCGGAATAGCGCAACTGGGAGAAGCTTGCTTCACCCTTTCTATTAAACGGATGAGGAATAACTCCGATTTTCTACCCTTACAAACATATGTGCTAGAAATACGGATTATCGAGAACGCTTTACTTCAAATCATGTCTTCATGCGGTGGACAGATGTTAGAATCGTTCGCCTAGTCAAAGAGCGAGCCGATAGCCTTTGAAATTCTGCGCGAGAAAGCCAGAAGACCGAAGTGGATTCCAAAACCAATGCCAGCCGCAAGTCCGATATTTAGGTCTGCCATCTGATACAAGCCGATAAACAATGCAAGCGGCGGGAGTGTCAAGATTAACGCCATTGCAGTACTGACCCACCCTCCCTTGATGAGGATGTCCGGCGGAAGTTGATCAAGTCGTTGGCTCTGAAATTTTAGCGCTGCCTTGGCCATCAATATTAACTTGCGATGGATTCAATATTAATATTGACATGTCAAAACGTACAACCACTATTAACATAATTCGAAGAAATTAGGTCATGGATGCAAGTCATGAAAAATTTCTATTTTATAGACGTAAAATCAAATAATCTGGCCATATTCTATGTGATTAGATAATTGACAGGCGTGATTTTATATAAGAAAGATCCAATAGCATTGCAATATCCTTACAACAATGGCATCACAATGTAAGAATAGCCACTTTTATTCAATGTATGTAAAACTTAATTAGCAAGAATGGCGATGCTATACCAAATGCAAGTAACATCACTAGATGTTAACGATAAGCTAGATAGCAAGCTGGAAATGCTGATTGACCAGTTCGAAAAAGAGGTCGCCCCGCTCGACAGGTGGGCAAGGGTCTCTGTCATCGCTACCTCTGCTGGTGTAGTCGCATCGGTAGTCCTGCCATTATTGCTTCTTTCGCCGGCAGTTGCTCTCTACGCAACAATTGGCGGTATCCTCGCAAGCATTGGCTTGACAAGGATCCCGATACTATACTCAAACTACAAGAAGCACGAGATATCGAGGACAAAGTACAGGCCTGTGACTGGCGTATGCATGTGCGACCTCTACCAGTACAGGACCCACCTGCACAAGATGGAAAGCGCCAAGACGACTGGCGAGCGCATTAGGCACTCAAAGCTGGCAAGCTATTACAAGCAGCAGATGGGCCTATAGCCACACACACACACTTTTTCTTCTCCT
>JAKEIF010000258.1 GCA_022545875.1 Nitrososphaera sp. | reverse complement strand
TTCCGGGTCTTTTGCGTCCACACCATCATATTCATCGCTCATAGGCTATGTATTTTTGACCATTGTTTCCATGAGCTGGCAAAACCTAGCCTCCAGAGCAAATTTTGAGGATCAAGATTTGTCAAGCTGCTGATGTTAGCATGACTTTCACCCATCCATCCTCCCTCTTGTCAAAAGATTCGTAGGCACGAATTGATGACGAGAGACTTTCTTCCTTAGTCAAGATCTTGCTTGGGTCTACTTCTCCGCTCTTTACTTTTTCCAACAACATCGGAATGTATTTCCTATGGTTGCAGTTTCCTGCATTGATTTTCAGGTTCTTGTTCGTTGCCAGCCCAATTGGAAAGTACCGCATTGTGGGTGGATAGACGCCTATGATGGATAGTGTCCCGGCTTTAGCGATTGCCTTTACTGCCCACTCCAAAGCCTGCGACGGAGCGTTGCCCGGATGCCAATTAGAATTGTGGGGGTTTGCTTTAGGCGCGATTTCTTCAAGCTCTTTTCTGAATTTTTCACCCTCTTTACCGCTAGTCTCTTGTTCAGAGCTATTGGCATCTATTCCAACGGCAACCGAGAATCTACGGAATCAACCGCATAGATTCTCCCTGCGCCCCTCAATTTTGCACTTGCAATGGCGAACTGTCCGACAGGTCCACAACCAAAAATTGCAACTGTGTGACCCGGCTTTATCCTGGCCATGTCCGCGCCAAAATATCCGGTTGGAAAAATGTCTGATAGCATTATTGCCTTCTCATCATTCACTTCATCTGGAAGCTTTACCATGCCGACGCTAGCAAATGGTACCAGTGCATTTTCGCACTGCAGGCCGTTAAATGGGCCTGTGTCCTTGGGCCCTCCATAGAAAGCAGTACCTGCGTCTCTTCCGTTTGGATTTGCATTGTCGCATTGCGCATAGTAACTCGCTCTGCAGTATGAGCAGTAGCCGCAAGCTATTGTAGAGGGAATTACTACCCGATCTCCTTCCTTGAAATTTCTAACGCTTGAGCCAACTTTTTCAACAATGCCTACGCCTTCGTGCCCAAGGATGGTCCCCTCAACCATATTACTGACGGTACCCCGTATGAAATGCAGGTCTGTGCCGCATATGGCACTGGACGTGATCCTAACTATTGCATCTGTTGGTCGATTAATCTGAGGTTCTGGAACATCATCGAGTCGGATATCTCCAACGCCATGCCAAACGACGGCTTGCATGTCTCTATTTCACACTCTGTGTCTGACGCGGAGCAGCTTGTCTTATATCACATATCGAACTCTTTTAGGGACTGTATTATCTTGACCGGTGCCATTGTTTGTCTCATCGGTGCGTAGCATGCTCAAACGTAATAGGAGCGAATCGGCTAACTCCGAGATAGCTTCTAGAACATTCTTTCGCATGATTTTATATACGCGTTTCACCCCAGATTTTTGACGATTTTGTGACTTCTGGTAGCATTCCTGCAGAAGACTCTCAATTTTCCGAGAGGGCAGAAGTGCTTTATGGCATAGAGAATTCTGTCCGTGTTATTCAAAACTTTTTTACCAATACCAAGAATACTGCATGCCTCTGCCTCGAGGCCGATGCACCATCTTTGACGCTTGAGATAAAGGAATACCGGGATATTCTTGAGAACATTGTGATCAAGCGCGGCATCAAGATGCGCTACATCACAGAGATAACAAAAGAGAATCTGCCATATTGCAAGCAGCTAATGAATGCAGTTGAGCTTCGCCACCTGGACAACATCAAAGGCAACTTTGCGGTCAACGAAACAGATTACATGGCGACTACCATAATGCAAAAGGAAAAGGCTATTCCAAAGGTAATTTACAGCAACGCCAAAGAAATTGTACGGCAGCATCAATACTTTTTTGAAATGTTGTGGCAAAAGGCTGTACCCGCTGAACAGAAGGTCAAGGAAATTGAAGAAGGAGTATTGCTGGTAGAAACCAAGGTGCTGGATCAGGCAGACGAGATTCACGACATAATTGTCAAGTGCATGCAGACATCAAATGAGCTTTCCGTTTGTACCGTACCTGACGGCCTGAGGCTACTTCATTCAGAGTTCTTTGCAGAAATTCTGCAATTGTCACGGGAGCAGGCAGCTGGAAAACACAGGGGGATAAGGCTGGTCACGAGTATAGGGAACAAAGATGTGGAAATTGTGAAATCATTTTTGGATGCCGGTATCCTAGTAAGACACGTTGAAAACCTGATTCCAGTCAATTTCGCAGTCAGCGACAAAATGCTCAACGCCACCATAGAGCGGATGTCTGGCGGCGCACAAGCACAGAGCCTCTTGATCAGCACAGAACCGCTTTATGTGAATCATTTCAAACTGATAATTGACGAGCTTTGGAAAAATGGAGTTGACGCCGAAAGCAGGATAAGGCAGCTACAGCATGGAACGGTCCAGGCCAATATCGAAATAATCAACAACTCAGAAAAGGCACTTGACAGGGCCTGGTCGCTTGTAGCATCTGCAACGCATGAGGTGTTGTTGCTGTTTTCTACCGCCAAAGCCTTCCGGAGGCAGGCCCAGAAGGGTGGGCTGAAGGTTATCGCAGGCGCACTCAAGAATGGCGCAAGCGTAAAGATTTTGCTTCCTGCTGATGAGCAAATCAAAGAGACCCTAGACCAGCTAAAGGTAGCTGCTCCTCAGATAGAATTCAGAAGTATAGACAAGAGTATGGAGACTCAGATTACAATCCTTGTTGTTGATGAAAAAGAATGTATGCTGTTTGAGCTAAAGGATGACGGTGCCAGCGACTCAGTTGACGCGGTAGGCGTTACGGCATATTCCGGCAGCAAGTCGATTGTCCTCTCATATTCGGCGATTCTCCAGAATCTGTGGAAGCAGGCGCAGCTGTATGAAATGATAAGCATGCAAGAGAGGGTGCAGAAAGAGTTCATCAATATTGCTGCACATGAGCTTAGAACTCCCATACAGCCTATTTTAGGGATGGCAGACGTGCTTGGATCCCAGTTTTCCGATGGTGTGAGGGAAAAAGGAGAGATTACAAAGGATGAACTTAATATCATAATTCGAAATGCCAAGAGGCTTGAGCGGCTGTCTTCTGACATACTCCAGATTACAAGGATAGAGACTGGTCGTCTGCAGCTGAATATTCAAGAGTTTAATCTGGATGATGTTATATCGCCGTTGGTACAGGACGCCAGGAAACAAACAGCTGGCAAGAACGTGGAGATAGAGTACAAACCTTCTGACATCATGATTACAGCAGACAGACATAGAATTACAGAAGTGATATGGAACCTGCTGGATAACGCAGTCAAATTCACGAACAGCGGAACTATTTCTATCGTTACAGGCACGGATGGTGATGATAAAGGGT
>JAKEIF010000257.1 GCA_022545875.1 Nitrososphaera sp. | reverse complement strand
TACTCTTTGCGCGGCCTCCCTGCCTGACTCCACTGCTTTTACAACAAGCGTTTCTCCGCTTGTTACATCTCCCGCAGGAAAGACTCTTTCCATTGATGCCTTGTAGTTGTCGTTGATTGCAATCGAATCGTGCTTGCCCACTTTATGACCTGCAATGCTTTTGCAGTTATGCGACGAGCGACAGAAGCTTTGCAAATCTACATGCGGCTGCCAGTTAACTGCTCAGAAATATTGGAGGCGAACAAATAACTCTTACATATCTTGCACACCATTTCATTTTTGTATAATGTCTTCTCCTCGAAACGATAGCAGTGAAAATTCTAGGACACTGAAAATTGCAGAGGCTAGCTCTCGCGATGTTGGCAGAAGAATAGGGAGAGTTGACCCGAAAATTGCAAGCGAGCTGGGATTGTCTACCGGCGACGCAGTTGAAATTTCGGCAGGCAAGAAAAAGACTACGGTCCTCCACTGGCCGGCCTATCAGGAGGATTACGGGAGGGGTCTTGTCCGCATTGATGGATACGCCAGAAACAAGCTAGAAGTAGGCATCAACGACACGGTAGATATTAGAAGGGTTGAAACAAAGGAGGCCCAAAAGATTACGCTTGCGCCGACAGAGCCGTTGCGCATAATGGGTGCTGAACAATACCTTGCCGCTTTTCTCGAAGGCCAGCTCGTGGCTAAAGGCGACGTTATTCCGCTGAATGTCATGGGGCAGCGAATTGACCTTGTGGTAATTTCTGCTTCGCCTGGCGGCCCGGTCATAATATCTCAAAATACTGAGGTGACAGTTTCTGAAGAAACTGCCGAAGCCGTGGCGGCAGCCAAAGAGGGCGATATCCCATCCATAACCTACGAAGATATTGGCGGTCTCCGCGGTGAAGTCACCAAGGTAAGGGAAATGATAGAGCTCCCTCTGCGGCATCCTGAATTGTTCAGGAGGCTTGGAGTGGAAGCGCCAAAGGGCGTTATCCTGCACGGTCCGCCCGGAACAGGCAAGACGCTCTTGGCAAAAGCAGTAGCAAACGAAACAAACGCCAACTATTACACCATAGGCGGACCCGAAATCATGAGCAAGTTCTATGGGGAAAGCGAGGAGAGGCTGAGGAACGTCTTTCAGGAGGCGCAGAAAAACGCCCCCTCGATAATCTTCATTGACGAGCTTGACTCCATTGCGCCAAAGCGAGAAGAGGTAAGCGGGGAAGTGGAGAGGAGGATTGTCGCACAACTGCTCACCCTGATGGATGGGCTCAAGTCAAGGGGCAAGGTGGTAGTCATCGGCGCTACAAACAGAATTAACGCAATTGACCCCGCGCTCAGGCGGCCAGGAAGATTTGACAGGGAAATAGAGATCGGAGTACCCGACAGGGAGGGCAGATTGGACATACTGCAAATCCACACAAGGGGTATGCCTCTTGACAAGGACGTCAAGCTGGAAAAGCTCGCAGACATTACACATGGATTTGTCGGGGCAGACCTTCATGCACTTGCAAAGGAGGCAGGCATCAGGGCGCTCAGGAGGATTCTTCCACAAATAGATCTGTCAGCTGAGAGCGTGCCAGCAGAAGTGCTCAACAAGATCATCGTCAGGATGCAAGACTTTATCGACGTAGTCAACGAGATGGAGCCGTCGGCAATGAGAGAAGTCTTTGTCGAAGTACCTGACGTCAAGTGGGACGATATCGGCGGCCTCGAGACAATAAAACAGGAATTGCGCGAGGCGGTAGAGTGGCCGCTAAAGTATCAGGCGGTGTTCGCCTACGCCGATGCGAGTCCGCCAAAAGGCATCCTCCTCTATGGCCCGCCGGGAACCGGAAAAACTCTGATGGCAAAGGCAGCAGCAAATGAAAGCGAAGCCAATTTTATCAGCATAAAGGGGCCGGAACTCTTGAGCAAGTGGGTTGGCGAATCTGAAAAAGGAATCAGGGAAATATTTAGGAAAGCCAGACAGGCCGCGCCCTGCATCGTATTCTTTGACGAAATAGACGCGATCGCCCCGACAAGGGGAGCTGAATTCGGCGACTCGCACGCCACCGAGCGGGTTATCAGTCAGATGCTCACAGAGCTTGACGGCCTCGAGGTGCTCACAAACGTGGTAGTAATAGCTGCCACTAACAGGCCCGACATCATAGACCCTGCGCTGTTGCGGCCGGGGAGGTTTGACCGGCTCTTGTATGTGCCTCCTCCTGACTTGGAATCCCGCAAGCAGATAATCAAGATTCATACAAAGAAAAAGCCACTGGCCGATGACATTAACCTCGACGATCTTGCGGCCAAGATGGACGGTTATACTGGGGCGGACATTGCAGCCGTCGCATCGGCGGCAGTGATGCTGGCCCTCCGCGAGCACATATCAAAATACAAAGATCCACAGGAGGCCGAGAAGCACGCAAAGAGCCTCAAGGTGCAAATGAAGCACTTCCAAGAAGCGATGGTCATGATCAGGCCGCTGTCAGCCCATGAATTGAACACGTACAAGAACATAGCCGAGCGCTTTGGGCGGCCGTCCTCTTTATTTTCCGACAAAACGGCATCTTCAAGCGCCACGGCATGATTTCCGGCGCAAGTAAACGTAATATCGTATTTGGCACGGGGCCGGCATTTTGGGAGCGCTACGCCTCCAAGCTCGTTTCAAGCAAAGCTTGATTAGCACAGTAAATTCTAACCGTCGAGTCTTTCATAGCGAGATTGATGAGCGCTTAAATCATTTCCGATGCTTTCGGATCCATGAAGTCGGGTATGGTTCCAGGAGTAATTTTGTTCGTTCCAGTTGTCGCCGCATTTCTGCTCGGGCCACTCTATGGCCCGACTGTTCAGGCACTAATCCCCGGAAATACTATAATGACTGCCAGCGACCATACTTTCCAATCTGACACTTTCTCCCTGATGGGCTCTGCCGGATCGCTTCTCTCCTCTTCAGTTGAGCAAGAGCCTTTCATTGTTACGGGGGCGTGGGGGCTGGACGTTCGGGATAGAAACGTAACCAACTTTCTTGCCGACCTCTCAATGATTAACGCAGATGGATCCGGCTACAGGACTGTTTCGCTTTCAAACATGACATCCGATCAAGTACAGATGCATGAAAATGGGACAGCAACTATTACTGGGACACTATATGTCGCAATAAACGACACCGAGGCGGTACCGGCTGACGCGGTAATCAGCATAGCCAAACTCAGGGCAATTACAATGGTTATAGATTCTGCTAATATCACTGGCACTTTTGCCGGCGAGCCGCTCTATGGTATCGTTGATCAGCCGGGACTTCAGACAGCGTCAATTCAGACAGACGAGGAAACC
>JAKEIF010000256.1 GCA_022545875.1 Nitrososphaera sp. | reverse complement strand
CGTGAACCACGGTGGTAATTCTGTTATCTTCAAACAGCTTTAGAACCTCTTCTTCGTTTCCGATTTCAAGTTCCTTGTGAGAGGGATGAATAGAATCCGGAAAGACCTTTGCGAGTTCTCTTCCAAGGATGCCCGGGTACCCCGTGATGAGTATTACCAATTACTAGTCTCCTGGAACCTCACTTGAAGATCGGACCCTGCGTATAGACTTTTGCTTGGATTTCTTTTGAAGAGAAGAGCGATTCGTAGTTGCTGTATTTTGGCTCCCTGTAGTCGCCTATCTTGCCTCCTTCAAACGCCTCCTGCGTCTCCTTCACAGCATACTCCACATTCCGGGATGCTGTGAATCCAAATTGCCCTATCTTTTCGGCCGAGACTACATAGTCCCGCTTGTCAACTATTGCGTTTGATACCTCGATCTCTGCACCTGTTAGCTTGCTTATGCGCTCTGCAGCCTCCATAATCGTAAAGTTCTCCGAGATAACATTGTAGATTCCATCGAGATTCTTTTCAAGGACAAACGCCAACGCATCTGCTGCATCTGCCACGTGCAGGAAGGGCCTGTGCTGGCTGCCGCCAAACACCGTGATCTTTTCCTTGCTCAATGCCTTTGCCATAAAGAGGTTGATAGCAAGGTCAAACCTCATCCTTGGGGACATGCCAAAGAGCGTCCCGAACCTGACAACTGTGGGCGCTTCGTATACCTGGTAGATGGCCTTCTCTGACTTGTACTTTGTCTCCGCATAGACATCAAGAGGCGAGACCGGCGACTTTTCAGTAATTACCTTGCCAGGCTGCGCGCCATATACCGAACACGTAGATGCGAAAAGGAACGTCCCTATGCCGTAGAGGGAACACAGCTCTGCAATATTTCGCGTAGCGAGATAGTTGATTTCTGTGCTTGTCCTTGGATCGAGGTTGGCCGCCGGCATCCCGACAATTGAAGCAAGGTGGACAACTGCGTCAACATCCTTGAGCGCCTTGACTACCGCCGTAAGATCCCGTATGTCCTCCTGCATCAGTTCGAAATTCTCTTGACCTACACAGCTCTCTATTGGATCCCTGCCGTACCACAGCGGATCAATAACTCGGACCGAGTATCCCTTTGACAAGAGCTTCCTGGTGAAAATTGACCCCAGATAGCCACCGCCGCCGGTGATCAGAACTCTTATCTTCCCTTCACCGTCCACACGTCGCCATACGTATCAGGCGGGATCCGTTCATCGTCAGGGTTGTTCTTGTCAAACGGGTCGGTAGAGATCCCCATCACTATGGTGTTGTCGGCAAGTGACATCCAGCCATTGTACACGCCGGTGGGAATGACTAGGATTGATGGGCTGGCAGGGCTCATGACATGGGTATCGATCTGTTTGTACGAACTGCTGTCTTTTCTGTCGTCCACGAGAACAAATTTTGCCGCTCCACTTGGAACAAAGAATCCTTTCCACTCTCTAGAGTGCTTGTGATAACCGCGAATTATCCCCTTTGAAAAGTTGCCAGTAACGTAAATTCTCTTGACCGGAGGCATCACGCCGTCCGTTTCCTGCACAATCTGTGTCAAGTACCCCCTGTCGTCAACATACGTGTTTATCGGGAGGTTTTTGACCCCTTCTATCATATTCACCTGAAAGACTGTTCTGTTTATTTATTTATTCTGACACTCTCGCATCAACTGTCCGGTAGATTTCTGCTATCCTGACTTTAGGCAAGAACTGTTTGTCTCTATATGCTGAAGTCTGCGCCGGTATGGGTAAAGGACATGTCCTGGGAGGAGCTAGACCTCTTTTTCGTCAACATCTTTCAAGAGACAAATGAGAAACATTTGCTAAAATATGGCGCGGGGGCAACAAGGACCGCCGTCTATGACTATTTGAACGCGAGATGGGTTGACCGAGAAAAGCAGGCGCCTATTCTTGAGGCATTATCTTGACAGGGCATGCCGTCACGCGTTGGCTAAAGGTCATGGCGTCCTTTTCGCTTCCAACAATCGAGCCGTAATGCATTGGAACGGCCAGCCGCTTTGGCTTTATTCTTTCATTTACACATCGCGCCGCTTCCTCCGCAGTCATGACATACGTTCCCGATACCGGAACAAAAGCAATGTCGGGATGCACGCTAGACATCTCGGGGATATCGTCGGTATCGCCGGTGTGGTAGATGCGCATGTTATTGAGGGTCATTACGAACCCAACTTTGCGGTCTGCCTTTGGGTGGAAAGTCTTGTTTGAATTATAGGCTGCAGTTGCCTCAAGAGGCACGCCTTTGACGGATACGCTGTCTCCGGGGGCAATCCCTCTAACTTCGGCAGCGCCAACATCCTTGAGCTTGCCAACACACTCTTTGGCTGCAACAATCTGTGTCTTGCTGCCAACGACATGGGAAAGGTCCTCTGGGCTCATGTGGTCAAAGTGATCGTGGGAAATCAGCACCAGATCTGCATCCCTCCTGTCATGGTGAGCTTTTGACAGCGCGTATGGGTCAACATAGATTGTTTTGCCCTCTGAAATTATTCGGAAACCATCATGGCCAAGCCACTGGAACTTGACGCCGTTGTGTTCGAACATGAGATGACGGAAGCAGAAATTTATTTAAAGATTTTCAGGCTTGATTTTGGGATTCGCGACAATTAGCCTGTCGCGGCTAAGTGTAAGAACCAAAACCTCACTTGCTATCAGGCGACGGCGCAAGTTGGTATCGATGGTAGCCACGGCACACTTGTTCCTTAGCGCATACTCTACTATTGAATCGTCAACATGCGCAGCTTTTTTGACCTTGACTTGCCTGAATTTTGCCTTTGTCAGCTCCATCGCAGTCTTTGCAAGGGTAGACCTCTTTGGTCCAGCTTTTTGTTCTAGCTTCTCAAGCTCGCCGATCACGATATCGGGAACAAGAAAATCTAGCCTGCCAAACTCCGTTTCTATCTTTGGCACCTGCTTGATGGGCTTTGAAACCAAAACCATCAGAAAACTCGTATCGCAGAGGACCTGCATGCTACAGGGCTATCCCTGATCCGATAAGCCGCCATCTTTCTGCAATCCTTCTGCTCACAGCAACCCTGCTCTTGGGCATAAGGCATACAGGTTTCTTTAGTTTTACCTCTATCTTGCCGTCGCGCACGCTAGTTACAGTGCCCACCGCTGCTGCGGTGCCGATATTGAGCCTTAGTGGCTCTTTGACCTTGATCGGCTCGACCTTGACCATGTCTGCAGTCCCTACTGCCGTGTCAAAGAGGTGGGTTTCAACAGAGACGTCTTCGACATCTTTTGGAAGCGTGCCAGGCTTGCCAATAACTGCTCCTATCAGCGAATCGCTCTTTGTGAAGGTAGGATCGAGCTTTGTCCCGATTGCTACAAGGCCGCCGGGCCTTACCGTATCCACAAGTCCTGCACCGGTGCCGAGAGTGGTGATGTGGGAAGTTATCGGCTCATACTTGCCCCTCTTGTCATCGACAAGCCCGGGGCGTATTTCTATTTCGTCGTCAATGTTGAATTCTCCTTGGGTCAGCGCACCGCCTATGATGCCTCCTTTGACCTGCTTTATCGGCGCGCCGGGCTTGTTTACATCAAAAGATCGCAACACGTGCATTATTGGATCGTCATTTTTTGCACGAGGCGGGGTCTTGATATTATTCTCTATTGCTTCGATTAGAGCATCCATATTCAACTTGTGCTGCGCAGAGACCGGAATGATCGGCGCCTTCTCTGAGATGCTATCTCGGACAAAATCTTTGATCTGGTTATAGTTATCGATCGCTTCCTGGTATTCCGTGAGGTCGGCCTTGTTTTGCACAAGGACAATCTGTTGTATGCCCAGGACTGAAAGCGCAAGAAGGTGCTCCCTTGTCTGCGGCTGCGGCACCTTTTCGTTCGCGGCCACGACTAGGATGGCGCCATCCATCAACGCCGCTCCAGACAGCATATTTGCCATCAGGCTTTCGTGTCCCGGAGAATCGACAAAACTTACAACGCGAAGTAGCTCACTCTTACCTCCACAGTTGGTACACTGCGGCTGAGTACTATAACCTACGGGCGTAGGACATTGGGGGCACTTGTAAAATGCGGCATCGGCATAGCCGACCTTGATCGTGATTCCTCTTCTCAGCTCTTCGCTGTGGGCGCTAGTCCATACGCCAGTTATCGCTTCAACCAGAGTGGTCTTGCCGTGGTCTACGTGGCCTGACGTTCCAATGTTGACGCAAGGCTGGTAACCATATTCTTTAATGTACCAATCCGGTAGCGTCTCTTTCCAGTGCAAATTCAAATAACGTGAATTCCAAGAGAGATATTAACCTAAGGGAAAATTCTGATGCTACTTCTTTTTCTTTTCAGGTTCCGCCGCAGCTTCCGGTGCAGCCTCTGCAGATTTTTCCGGCAGCGTTCCTTCAACCAGCAGACAGTTCAACTGGTAGATCTCTTCTGTAACCATATTTCCTCGAACCAGCTTTCTCAACCTGGCCTCACTCCTGTTGCCCACGCCTGTGGAAAGCAGCACATATTTCTTGACTCCGCCATGGACGTCAGAGCGCATCGGTGTGCCTGCTTTGTCGCTTCCACCGGTGATCTTGATCTTGCCCCCTGCAATGCCAATGACGGAAGAATCGACAACGCCGCCTATCCTTGTACCTAGCAGCGGTTGAGCTGCTCTGTCCTTTAGATCCTGCGAAATAGTCTTGCCTTTCGGATCTGAAATGACTAGTTTGAACTGAGCCAAGCAAAATTGAAGCTAATTTTTGGTTTAATTAACCTTTGGACGATGAAACGGTTAAAAAGTGCAGCCAAGAATGTAGGGTAGTGGAATCTGGACAGGAAACCGAAGTGGAATGCCCGCGCTGCGGATTCAATATGAAGAAAATGCAGGCCTGTCACTTGCGCTGCAGTAACTGCGGCGCTGAATTGACGTGTTCGGATAAATCTTTTTATTGGTAGTGTTGTGTTAACAAACAAGAACTTCTAGAAAACGTTGTCGAACCTCCATACCAATTTTCATTTCTATAAACTGCATCAAGTCGATGAAGGAGACCTTGGTATATTTTACTTTGGGATCTTCATTAGAACAGTTGAAAGAATTCATAGGAGAAGGAGAAACTATCTGGATCGTACTCAGAAGAGAAGTGAGACTTATAGCTGCTCTATCTGCAGGTCACGAACTACTACCATACATCCTGCAACTGGTACGAAAGTCTGGTACAAACGTAATGGTGAACCAATTTGTGTCCGTTGCAAAGGTAGAATGATGCGACATAGCGATGAGACTCGAAGAAAACTATCGCAGGACAGGATGGGTGCAATGAAT
>JAKEIF010000255.1 GCA_022545875.1 Nitrososphaera sp. | reverse complement strand
ATGGATATTCCCGGAGATGTGGCCCCCAACGTGTTTATGATCGGCCTTATACCGCCGTCAATCCTCTCCATCTTGTTATACACAAAGCTGTTTGGCAGATTCATCTGAGCATCTCAAAGAACCGGAACTCTTTGCTATATTCCATATATCGTTTTGATTCGCACCGCTCGTAATGGTAAACCTATCCAAGACTCTTTACGCGATGGCTTTTTCTGCAGTCTTTGCAGGAATATCGGCAGGCACCGCAGCGCTGGCTTATCCATCGGATTCAGGTACGTTCGGAATGATGGATCTGAATGGCACAGAGACTTCAGGTGTGGACGGAGACATGTGGGGCATGATGAACGGCAATCATTCGGGGAACATGGGCATGATAACTGGCACTTCCAACGATGCTGAAGGCAATCCGGCTTGGCTGCTGGCAGGACACTGGAAGATAGGCTACGCATCAAACACCTCTGCGATCGGAAGCGAGACAGTTGATGGCAATGTCACGGAATTCGACGCCACGATTTACATGGTAATGTTCAACGGCTCTGCAATGCACGAGCACGAGCTATCAAATTTCACACAGACCGAGGAAGCCACATTCAATAGCACTGCAAACGCCACTACATACGTTGGCAGCTCAACCATAACTATGAGAGAAGGCCCCGTAAGCGATGTAGGCACACTAATCACAGTGTCAGACACAGTTGTAAGGATAGAACTTGATCCGATGAGCGTTGACAATCATTTCGGCGACTCGCCTATCTATGGCATTGTAGTTACTCCAGAAATGATGGATAAACACAAGGGAATGATGCCAGAGACAATGACTCAAGAGACGGGCAACATGACTGGAACAGTGCATGATAGATGGCAGGATGACAACAGCACAGGCACTAGCGGCTTGATGGATGAAATCTGGGAGTAAAACAGCAATTACTTCCATCCTTTCTTTTTCTATCTTTTTGAACCATACTTCCACAGGACCCCGGCAATGCCACCTGCGCTAAACCAGAACCCTGTCATGGCGGCTGAGGTTGCGGCACGCCAAGAATTGAGAAGCGACTGATCAAGTGACGAATCCCGGTCATAGCTGGGGAAAATAAAGAAGGTAACTGCAACGATGACAAGGTATAGCGCAGCCATTCCAAATATCTTGTTCTTTCTGGTCGATTTCCTAAACGCTATGACGACTGCGAGGGCTGCAAGACCCGAGAGTGTCAAGTATCCAAAATACAGCGGATAATATTCTACGGCTGCTTCTTCGTAGAACAAGGCGGTGGCACTCGACGGGTACTTCGCAGCCGGCACGGCGTACAAGACGAACCATGCAACTCCTGCTATCAATATCGCGTCTGCGATGCCACCTTCAGTCCGCTTTCCAAATACGCGGACGCCGCCAAGCAGCGCGCCCGCTCCAAGCCCCATGGCCAGCGCGCCGGCTGTCTGAGTGAAATATATTGAACCGACCATCGAATCAAATTCTTCTTCGTCGTATTCTCCGTCCGCTGCAAGCTCATCAATAATGCCTTCAATGATTAAACTCATGGAAGGCCGGACAATCGCAACATTTAGCCCCGCCAAGATGCCTCCAGCAATCATCCCTGCGAGGATCGACAGGGCAAAGCTCCTTCCTACCTGCACTGATGCCATCGTCACAACTCTTCGTCCAGCTCTTCTATCGCACCTGCCTTTGAGATTTCATGGAGTCGCATGGCTACAGTTCTCTGGTATTCTTTGACATTGATAACGCCCTTTTCGCCCAACATCTCTACAAGTGCACTCAGTCGGGCACTTATCTCCTCGATTTCGCTGAGCTCTTTTCCTGTCACATTTCTTACGGTCAAGTCATCGCCGTCTGCTCCCATGGCGCGATCCATCCCTGGTCTCCGCCTCTTCCGGCTGGCAGGCATGGCAGCTATGAGAACCGCGCGTGTATATAACTGTCAGTCAGGATGGAACTAGTTTTAGGATTTTTTCAATCAGCCTTACGTGGTCGCCTTCTTTGTCGACTGAAACCAAAACCAGGTTTTCCCCCATGGGAAATGAGGTAATCTTGATCTTTTCACGCTCTGACAGGGTATAGATCACCTTGCCGAACTCTGAGTCAAAATCCTGGCGCATCGCGTTTCTGAGCGCGAACTCTAGGTACAACTTGCGTCTCTCCTCCTTTGGCTCAAGCGGCTGGATCCCTTTTTTCATGCCGCCTGCAACCAAATTGCCCATCTTGTCTATCACTCCTGCGAACCTGATGCTGGGGTCGAGTGCGAAAATCGTGTCGCAAAGTTTTTCATATTTCTTGCTACCGGCGCCCAACGGCGGAAATAAAGCAATGGTAGGTTATAACCCTTGTTCGGATCGTTTAAAGTTTTTAAGGCGAGGAAGTCCACCTGAACTGTCCGATTGATGAATCGCCGTAATTACAGGTTCAGGTTGTACCCCACTGTTTTGCAACAAGAGCAGTTAGAATCCACACTCGACGGCTGCCGCTGGGTGTACAACTATTTCATCGACAAACGAATGTCCAAAGAGGATATGCAATT
>JAKEIF010000254.1 GCA_022545875.1 Nitrososphaera sp. | reverse complement strand
TAAGATTTTGGCCCCCAGCCTTTCGAATTTCAACGAGTTCTTCTCTTTCAAGCCGCTTGACCAGTCTCCAGATGGTGGTCTTTGGCAGCTCAAACTTTGTTCGGATCTCGCTTTCGAATGCTGCGCCTTCCTTCTCTGCAAGGTAACGAAGTACATCCTGATCCTCAGGGCGCAGGTGTGGCTTTTCCTCGACTATCTTGCCCACTATGCGTGAGAGAACCGACGTGTCTGTTTGCGACTCTGGTACTGTTGAAGGGGTGCCAAGTGGCTGATCGATTATCCTGTCAGCCGGTGGTGAAGGGGTGAATGGAATTTCCGGTACTGATTTGCTGTCTATATCACGCACGGCAGACGTAACCTCGTCCTTTGCAATGTCGTTGCCAATCGTACTTTGAGGTGGGTTATTGCTAACAGCCTTTTGCGCAACTACCGGCGATGGCTTTCGCGACCTCAGGAAAAGCAGTGCGCCTATTCCACCTCCTGCTGCCACGGCAGCCGCAACTATTACGAAAATAGGCATTTGCGGCTCTTCTGGCATGGAGCCTATCGATGTGACTGCGTCTTCTGCAGAGTCTTTTGCTACCACGTAGCTGCCAGCTTCAAACTCGGACCTAGCTTTCTGCAGCAATTCGCGCGCCTGTATGACGTCACGTCCTTCGCTTGTCGCCTGAGTTATCAGTCCGTCAGCCTCCGAGATGGCGGATTGCGCTGTTTCATAGTCTCTTGACGTGGCAACTGCAGCGTCGTTTGCCTGTCCTGCCAGACTTTCGGCATCGGGGAATAATTCATTATCCCTAGCTTCAATAGCCTTCTGGAGTAGATCTCGTGCGCTTGTCAGGACTATTCCAGGATACTTTTCTGTCATTTCCTCGATAGTGCTGTCCGCAAGCCGGAGGACAATGTTTGCTTGCTCTTCGGTACCGAGAACTCCGATGACGTATACGAATCTGACGTCGCCGGTCTTGAATGTCAGAAGCTGTTGGTCGCCAACTGGCCTGATAGCCGGAAAATTGTCGCCGGGATCGATAAGCACGCTATCCGGCGGCAGTCTTACTGCAAAGCTGATGGAGCTTGAATTTAGGGAGAATCGCCATCTCCCCTGAATCTTGTCGACAAGGTCCTGTGTGCTATAACTTATCCTTGCATTGGAAACGGCAGGAGTCCTGAGCACTATTTCGTTGGGCGTGCTGCCCGGGTCAAAGTCAATTACATTGTCTTCATAGTCTACGACAATAAGGTTTGCTATGCTGCTCTGGGCGAACAGTTTGATCCTGACCTCTTCCGCCAAGGGATCTTCAATGCTAACATCATATTCGACGAGCGCGTCCCCGTTGGAAAAGAGCGCGATGAATAGCGACTCAGAAGTATATCCATTCTCCTGGGCGCTGGAATTTTGCGCTACAACGAGAACGAAGAGAATAAGCAGTATTCCCGAAAGGAAAAATCTGGTACCCTCTCCCCACTTACGCGTAGATACCATGAATATGTCTTTTCCAATGTTAAAAGACTAGGCAGAAACGATATAAGTCTTCTGAAAGAATTAGCCGTTCGGCTCAGGATAAAAAGTTCTAAAGTTCTTGTCCTTGTGACCTTCGACCCACTTGAATTTACGCTGCAGGGTAGCCGTATAGATTTTTGTCCAGTCAAGTTCCACGTAGTTGAGCCAAGCCTTCATTACCCGAGGGTCGATGTAGTTCCTCAGCGATGTGCCGAGGCTGTAATCCCGAGTCTCCTGCTGTAGCTTTAGCTGGGTTTGCATCTTCTCCAGTCTTTCCTTGAGCCGCTTTTCCTGAATCTCTGTCTTCCATTTTTTGGACGCGACATCGGCCTTTACTAGTTCTATTGCCTCCTTTCTCTTTGCGATCGATTCTTCGAATTTCTCCAAAGCCTTCTTGGCCGCAGGATTCTTTGGATCTACCCCCTTTTTGTGATTACACGTAATGGCCGCCCTGAGGTTTGCCATTTTTGCGACATAGATTTTATCTGGTTCAGATGAACTGCTGTCCACCTTTTCGCTCGAAAGAGCCTTCTGGACTTCTCTAGTTGCAATGTATGTCCTGAATACCTTGGCGGTGAGCCCAGGCATAATGGTCTGGAGAAACTCGTTAACCTTGCGCGAATTTATCCCGTCAAAGATTTGGTCTCCGGGTTTCTTGCCCTGCATGAATTTCTTTAGACTATTTGCAAGGGCCTTTGTTTCATCTGAATCAATGTCAAGGCTCTTTTGCCACGGGACGCTGTCCTTGCCGAGAAAATTGAATTCTATGAATTCCTTGCCGCCTTCGTTCTTGAACTTTATGTGCTCAAGACGCAATGTGCTGGCACCAACAGTGTCAGCTTCATCGGGATCCTTTTCATCTCCAACCCTCATTGCAAGCCGGAAAATGAGATATGCCACGGTAGCGCTCTTGTCGCCCCCTTTCAACGTCCTCTTGATTATTTCGCGCCTGACTTTGTCAAATTGCTCTGCAAGTTTCTGCGCCTTGTCGTACTTGGCCTTGTCGTTATCCTGGCGAAGCGCCGCAGAGTCGTGCAGCCAGACGTATTTGCGCTTGTCAGTCAAGCTTTCCACCCAGGTGGCGAGCCAAGTTGAAGAATGATCATGGACGATCTTGTGCCATGCTCCTTCTGGCACAGAGGCGCTCTCGCCAAGGTTGAGAGTAACATCCTGCGGCTTTATGCGCGGCTTCCAGCGCCCTCGCATGGGATGCTGGCCCCTCCCCATGAATAACCCCGGTGGTTCGACGAGCCAGTTTGCAATATCCACTTCAACCCCATCCACTATGGCCTTTCCGTAAGCCGCCTTAAGGAGTTCTTTTTCGGCCTTTTTGGCCAGTGAAAGTTTTTTCTTTTCTTCCTTTGGCAGATTGCGGAGGCGCTCTTTTTCCTGCTCTTTCATCGCCTTTTCTTCATCGGCAAGACGATAGGCCGTTGAGAAATCGATATCCCCAATTCTTAAATCCTTGAATTTTTCGGGCAGCAGCTTTTTCAAGTCGCCCAGAAAGTTTTCTTGAAATACCGGGTCCTGCACATAATGGGTGTCTTTCTTTTTCGCCCATGCATAGACAAGTTCTTCCTGATCCCTGCTCAGCGCAATTTTTTCGCCCTTGATGGTAATTACGATGCCTCTTGGCTGGTACTCGGGCGGAAATGCGACGCCCTTGTGCTCAAGAGTCTGCCACCGTATGCGTGTAGGTGCCGCTACCGAAGCAACTGCCTCTTCCAAGTCTATTTGATGAAAAGCGCGGAGAACTACTCTTAAACCTTACCTCACACCAGCGCCCTGTCTCCCCAAATCTGTTCTCCGATTTCAGTTTGCTCTCCTTCGATAATCCTGCTCACAACTTCGGTCGCAGCTTTTTTGTGCAAGTACTCGTTGTTGTTGCCGCAGCGATACGAGTATGTGCATCTCGGGCAGCCGCTTTCGTTTGTGCAGGGGCATTCAGAGAGGATTCTGAGGGTCCTGCCAAAGGCCTTGTCAAGCCGGTCAAACAATGCTCTGCTAGCTCCGTTGCCTCCGATGCTTCCATCGTAAACAAAAATCAGACCGGAGGATCCCAGGGAAATCCCCCCGAGGTCCTGCGATGCCCCGCCAGTAATCATGGCGCTCCCCTCTATAACGACGTGCTCTGTCGCATGGTACGAACTCGTCTCGACATAGTTCTCGTCCTCAGCCCCTTCAAGGATGCGAAGAGGCCTTGGCGCGCGAAATACAAAGCCCTTTGTAACAAATTCATATTCAATTGGCTTTTCGAGCATTACCTTTTTCCCCTGCGCAACCTCTTGCCCGATTTCAATGTTGGCGTAGCCCATCACCTGCTTTTTTATCTTGAGCGAGCAGTATGCCACCTGTATTCCAAAGATTTTCCTCTTTTCATATGTCTCCAGGATCGACGGCCACTCGTCAGTAAGCGGTTTCGTGTAGTATGGATAATCCGAGGGGATCTGCTCAAGCTCGGCGTATGGCTGGCCTCCCTTGCTTCGATCGAAATGTAATTCCTTTACCCTATACCTCCTCCCTGCAAGAAAATATATCGCGTGTTGGTGGAGCTCTTCTAGTGCCTGCGGCAGGGCCCTGTCCCCGACGATTTTGTTATTGAACTTGATGTCGACTCGCGTGCCTATGCCGCGGATGCTGTATTCGTTGAGAACTTGCATCGCCTCCTTGAGGTTAGCAGTGAATTTTTCGCCGATTGCTTTTACAAGTCCCTTCGAAATTAACCCCTGGACCGTATTCCACACGGGCTTTGAGTCACTCACAGAAAGGGGTCTATCGCATACCATCGCAAGAACTTGATAGTCGAGAACAAACGGGTTAGTAGGGTCGGTATAGGCGTACTCGTGATCGGCGAGATAGTCGGCAGGGTGCTGCTTGTAATACTGGCTGATGGGGTCATTCCCAAGGGCCAGGAATGCATATCCTTTCTGCCCCCGCCGAGCTGCCCTCCCAACTCTTTGCACAAGGCGGTTGATAGGGACGATGTTTGAAATTATTGCGTCTACGTCTCCAATGTCAATTCCAAGCTCAAGGGTAGGGGTAGCGGAAATGGCCGCCAGCTTGCGAGACTTGAACTGCTGTTCCACCTCCTTTC
>JAKEIF010000025.1 GCA_022545875.1 Nitrososphaera sp. | reverse complement strand
CGCTAAATAACGTACGTGCCTCTTGCGATCAAGTCAGTGAAGCAGTGTTTCGCGCCGACACAACAAGTCGTTGAGCTGATGGAGATCTTCAGACAGATGGTCAATCATTGTATCAGGATAGGCTTGGAGAATGAAGCCTCGACGCTGAAAAGGCTATCTAGTCTGTCATATTCACAGTTGGCCGAGTACGAAGTCATCTCCTACTACAAACTGCACGCAATTTCGAAAGCAGCAGGGATATTGGCAAACAGAAAACAATCAATCAAACGCGGCAGGAAGACCAAGACTCCTTACTTGAGAAAGGGCATACTCGTTTCATGTTATGGATTCAAAATTGTTGATGGAATTTTGAAAGTCCCTATACTCCTTGAGCATATGGGTCCAAAAGGGATGACTTATTTCGACATTCCATTAAATATGCATACTCAGGAAATTCTGTCTGACGCATCTGTGACATTACCTTCGTTTATACTAACCGCCAACGGCACAGTAAGTGTTTGTTACTCGAAAGAGATCGCAGAGAAAGAGTGTACCTCGATAAAAGGCGTTGACAGAAACTTGGGAAATTTGACAGTTGGAAATGACCGAAACGTGATCCAGTATAATTTGTCGGAAGCAGCAGATATTGTAGAGAACACACGTTCAATAGTACAGTCATTGAAGCGAAATGATGTAAGAATCCGGAAGAGGATCGCCAGCAAGTACGGCAAACGTAGGAAGAACAGGGTTCAGCAGTTATTGCATCGTGTTTCAAAACGAGTGGTTGCTGAGGCCAGAGAAGAAGGAACTGCTATAGTGTTTGAAAAACTGACTCACATTCGTAGGATGTATCAGAGAGGCAACTATCAAGGAAAGAATTATCGGTACAGATTGAATAGCTGGCCGTTTTCAGAAATGAAGCGCCAAATTGCATACAAGGCGCAGTGGGAAGGTGTGCCTATCATACAGTTATCGACCTCTGAGACGAAAGGAACTTCTCAGCTCTGTCCTCAATGCGGAAAGAGACTCCAAGAGGATAGGCTACATAGACGAGAGTCGTACTGTCAGGAGTGTGACAGATGGCTCGACCGCGATGTAGTTGCTGCGATGAACATTGCACGAAAGGGCGCTGAGGTGTTCCAGCGTTCACAAGGGCTTGCAGGTGAAGCGATGAGGGGGAATCCGACGACTCCGGTAATCCTCAGAGTGAATGCAAGCAAGCTAGCTTGTCGCATGGAACGATAAGCGAACAGAACCCAGAAGACTTTTCAGCACGCCATTCCTGACAGGCTCTTTCGCATATGAAGCTCGAGCATCGCCCCAAAGACCCCGTCCCTTAACATTGATTCTGCGACATCGCCCTTAAAGTCGGCATCACAATCCAAGGAACCCAGTTTACTATCGACCGCGCTGCCGAAGTATGCCAATACTTTTGTGTCCTGCCGCATCGTAATTGTCGTCGCATTCGCAGTAGAGCCGTCCGACCAATGATCAAATTTGTAGTACTTTGAGGATGAAGCGCTTATGGTGTACGTTCCGATTGGAAGCTTTAGTTGCAGTGGCGTCTTTCCCTCGGCAACAGAGACACCGTCTTGGAATACAGACACGTTCACGCCCTTGATCTCTTTGCCTGAGAGGTCAAAGCTCTGGATATGCAGCTCCATCTGGTCATTTTGATAGACTGCAGTAGTTTCTACTGGTTCGCTCTCTGAAGCAGTCACGCTGTGTTGGGGAAGCGATCCTCCGTCCTGCCATTTTGAAAAGACAAAATTCTGGTAATCTGATGCAAATAATTGATACCCGCCTTCTGGCAGCATGAATTTGGCCGGGCTAAACCCTGTCGCTACTGTCCTTCCATCCTTGCGGGCCTCGATCCAGAGGCCTTCTATTTCATTGCCTTCAGTGTCAATGGTCTTGACAAATAGCTCGCCGAGCTTTGCCCCGGATATGACAAAGTCGCCCAGCTCTTCTTGATAGCCTTCAAACCAGGATGGAAGACGGGTATATGCATCAGTGGCATAGTGGTAGCCCACTCCGCATTGCCAGGCTTCCACGGTGTCTCGAGTGGCCAAGTCACCGTCGACACTATAGCCCATCACGCCGGCGATGTCATTGCTCGATATTCCCATGAACCTCTCTGGAGGATATTTTGAGAACCAATCGAGTGCAGATGCAAGCCGCCACTGGTGCTCAAAACATACGATGTCACTTACCGACATGACACTCTCGCTTACCAGAATGCTCCCAGGGTTGGCTACTACGATCTTGTCAGTGCCAAAAGATTTCACATAGTCATAGATCTTTTCATAGTGATCAACTTGCCAGTTTTGATGCAGCATGGCGACTTCGTCGAGCATCACGCCGTTAGCGCCTGCTTCTATGCCGGTCTTTATTTCAGAGAAAACAGAATCGAGGCTCCTGCCTGCGTTTCCGGTGGCAATGTAAACGAGTATCCCAATTCCGCTGTCGCGAAATTTGGCAGTTACCTGCGGAGACAGGTTAACAAGACCTGTTGAAGTAAAATAAGGGCTCACCACGTACTCGGGCTTTGAGCGGATTATCCTGTCGATATCAGGGCCGAGTCTGCCTTCGGCGTCTGAGTACCATCCATAGTAAATGACGAACTTTCTGTAGGCGCTACTCTGCTCTGTCGTTGCATGGGCAATGCCGGAGGAAGAAAGGAAGGACATGAAGAGCAAAGCAGCTACAGCATTCTTTAGTTTCAACTACCGGTTGTCAGAACCGACGGGACTCATTTAAGCCAGAAGAAGCTTTGTTATAGAAACCTAGCTGACAGCCTTTTATTCATGCTTGGCATACTTTACTCAGTGAAGGTTTACGATTTTGGCTGCCCATCGTGCGGCTTTGAATCGCGCAATCAGATAGGATCGCCGGATGGCGATCAGATCCTAACTGATGTTAACACCGAGTTTGCGCAGTACAAGCTCTACGCGTGCCTGAAGGAAAAAAAGTTTGTAGGCGCTAATGTGCTTGACGCTACTTTTGACGGGAAATGCCCGTCTGATGGTTCGGCCCTTCAGGAAGTGACGACTGAGGAAGCCAGGTGTCCCCGTTGTAACACCAAGCTAAAGGTTGAAGAAAGCAAGCCGCTTTCTACCAGCGATTCCGCAGCGGAATAGCATCGTAGCTGCCCAGCCTGCCTGGCGCAACTACCCACGAAGTTCGCCAGTTACTCCTAATCTTATATAGCCACCTTCCATCTTTTAGTTATGGGTGTTAGCCTGAATGCCGACCAAAGAAGGGCAGTAGAACACCAAGGTGGGCCGTTGCTAGTTGTGGCCGGCCCTGGCAGCGGCAAGACCAGGGTGATAACCGAGCGCGTTATGCATCTTGTCAAAAAAGGGCTAAAGCCCTCAGAAATTCTTTGTTTGACTTTTTCTGAAAAGGCCGCAGGCGAAATGAAGCAGAGGCTAGAAAAGTTAATCGATGTCACGGAGATGGACATCAGCACCTTTCACTCTTTTGCCAAGGACGTCTTGGAGGACAATGTTTTGGACTCTGGCATAGGCCTTTCCTCTGGCGTTATCAAA
The DNA here is from genome assembly GCA_022545875.1 of Nitrososphaera sp. Taxonomy (GTDB): domain Archaea; phylum Thermoproteota; class Nitrososphaeria; order Nitrososphaerales; family Nitrososphaeraceae; genus Nitrososphaera. The sequence goes on along the minus strand of JAKEIF010000025.1, from coordinate 4,894 downwards.
AGGTCGGCGCAGCTCGTGTGGGGTTTGAAGAACATAGACAACTTTGGCTTCAAGCACTTGGAAATAGGCAATAACGCGGTCGAAGTCATAGAATCCATAATCGACGGGATAAGCACATTCAAAGACGAGCTTGTTTCCCCGAAAGAAATAGACGAGTATGTCGAGAAAAAATTGGAGCTGGAACTCTCTGACGAAGAAAGAGACTTTGTCCTCAAACTGTCAGACATGTCAAAGGTCTATCACATGTATCAGGCGTTCCAGAGAAGCAAGGCAGTTATCGATTTCGACGACATGGTCGTCCAGGCAATCGAATTGTTCAAGCGAAAACAAAACGTCATTTCGAAATACCGCAAGAAATACAAACACATTCTTGTCGACGAATTCCAGGACAACAACTTTGCGCAGCTAGAGCTTGTCAAGCTAGTCGGCCAGAGTGGCAATGTCACGGTTGTTGGCGATGACGACCAGAGCATCTACCGGTTTCAGGGTGCATATCTCACTAATTTCCAGGATTTCAAGTCGTTTTTTCCCAATACCGCAGTTGTCACGCTCAACCAGAACTACAGGAGCACAGGGAACATTGTCAGTATAGCGCGCGACCTCTTGTCATCCGTGCAAGACAGGGAGCCCAAGAAACTCTATTCTGAGAATGAGGACGGCGACAGGATTTCCGTTGCCGCGTGTGCAAGCGAATCTGCAGAGGTCGAGTTTGTGGTCGACAGGATAAGGGAAATGCTCGGCCGGAGGATCAAAAGGAGAGACGGCGCGGAATCACCGCTGACCTACAAGGACTTTGTAATTGTATCACGCAGAAAGCTGGAGGGCAAGAAATTCTCAAAGGCCCTGAAGGCTTACGGGATCCCAACTGTGTACATCGGGGAAGCAAACATCTTCTCATCGCCAATCATCCGCGACTTGATGGCTTATCTCAGGATAGCCAGCTCTCCGACAACTGCAGGGATAGAGATAACAAGGCTCATGAAAAACCACGGCATTACCGAGCAAAACATAGCCAGGATAAATCATGCAGCTAAAAAGAAGGCGCGTGCGGATCCCACCAACATGGACTTTGTTTATGAGACGCTCCAGCAATGCGACAACCTGGGAATAACCCAAAATGACGAGGCCAAGGAGCTAGTCGAACAGCTACAGAATGTGATGAAGCTGGAAAACCAGGCCACGATCAGCGAGTTCGTCTACAAGGTCATGATGTCAATGTCTGATCTATACAGGCGGTCTGTGCAGAGTGATGACTTGCAGAGCAGGAGAAACCAGCTGCTGCTGAAAGAGATGTACAGTATCGCCCTGGAATATGAGTCGCTGAACCCTCAGGGCACGCTGGATGACTTTATCAAGTACCTGTCGCTGATGGGGCAGTTTGACCTGGAACTAGCTGAAGGGTATGAAAGTCAGGACGCTGTGCAGGTCACCACAATACACCAGACCAAAGGGAGGGAGTTTCCCGTGGTATTTGTGGTTGATGTGGCTGCAAACAAACTTCCACTGAGGTATCAGGCCAAGACGTTCTATGTACCAAACGACCTTTCAAAGGGAATCAAGAGAGAAGAGGACGAGAAGGAGCTTTACGTGCGTGAAGAGCGCAGGCTATTCTACGTGGCTATGACCCGGGCCCAGAACCGGCTGTTTGTCACCTATGCCAGAAGATATGGCCAGAATGCCAGAGAGACAAAGCCCTCGAAATTTTTAGAAGAGATCGATTTCAGAAACAATGCATCAGTTGAGCTGCTTTTGTTTGACGGGAGTCAGGCAGACACCGCGCTCGAAGCCGAGGAGCGAATAGAACGGATAAAGCATGAGCTTCAGGAGAAAGCGGTACGGTCGATAAATCAGATGCAGCTAAAGACCGCGGTGCAGAGGCTGATTGAGCTTGCCAAGGTAAAGTACTTTGAAGAGAACGGGAGCATAGACGGATTTGACCCTCAAAAGACCTTTGTGGTTGACAACACCGATGGCAACCTCGAAGCGGAACTGGCAGGGAAGAGAATCGCGGTTGTCAATAGGGACGAGCTTCGGCTCAGCGCCAGCGCGATAAAAACTTACGTTGACTGTCCGCTAAAGTTCAAGTTTTCCCATATCCTTGGAGTTCCCGAGCCGCCCAGACCATACTTTGACATTGGCACTGCCGTACACGCAGTTGCAGAGCATATGACAAAAATGCAGCTAGAGGGGACCGAGCCGACGGAAGAACTTGCCATTGAGCTCTTGAAGAGAGAATGGAATCCAAGCTCGTTTCAGTCGGAGACGCAGGAGAACCAGGCCAGGGAAAAGGCTAAGGAAATGCTGCAGACGTACCTGAAATGGCTTTCATGTAATCCGAATTCACCAGTAGCCGCCGAGCAGGAATTCACGATAGATATCGCGGGAATTCCATTCCATGGCTTTATCGATAGGATTGAGAAGAGGCCCGATGGGGCCTTGGAGGTCATCGATTTCAAGACTGGAGGTGTCTATGAAAGCGCTAAATCGATCAGAGAGGATCCGCAGGTAAACATCTATGCCCTAGGCGTCCAGAAAATATTCAACAAGCTTCCAAATAAGGCGTCGCTATTTTACATAAAACACGACAAGACCGTGACGTACGACGTTGGGTCTTCGCAGGTGGAAAAAGTCAAGGAAGAAGTCGAGAAGATCACAAATGCCATCATTGAAGAAAAATTCGAAGCCACGCCCAGCTTTGAAGCATGCAGAAATTGCTCTTTTCGAGGCATCTGTGACAGCAGGCAGAGCGAGGACTGAGCTTGCAGGTGTAATGTATAGAGATACGTCAGTTTTTAGTGATCCATTAACAACGATATTATTCCGTCCGGCTCGCTTTACAACATATTAAATATCCAATCTATGCTAAGATTTCCTAGCAATGGCTTCTCCGATGAATCTCGCTCAAAAGATAATTTCGTCGCACCTTGCAGACGGCAAAATGGAGCAAGGCCAAGAAATTGGCCTGAAGGTCGACAGAGTGCTAATGCAGGATGCAACCGGCACCATGGCGTGTCTCCAGTTTGAGGCCATGGGCATACCTCGCGTCAAGGTTGAACACGCGGCCATATACGTGGATCACAATATCCTGCAGACTGGATTTGAAAATGGCGACGACCACCGGTTCTTGCAAACTTTTGCCGCAAAGTACGGCATCCATTATTCAAAGCCTGGCAATGGCATCTGCCACCAAGTGAACCTTGAGCGCTTTTCTATTCCTAGCAAGCTTTTGATCGGCTCTGACAGCCATACTCCGACGGCGGGGGGAGCAGGCATGATGGCGATAGGTGTCGGAGGTCTTGACGTCGCCGTAGCAATGGCCGGCGCTCCGTTTTACACAAAGATGCCAAAGATCGTCGGGGTAAAACTCACAGGAAAACTCAAACCGTGGGTAACTGCCAAGGACGTGATTTTGGAAATGCTTCGGAGGCTTACAGTCAAAGGCGGCGTCGGCAAGATATTCGAATATTACGGTGAGGGGATAAAGAGTCTTGGAGTGCCCCAGCGGGGAACCATATGCAACATGGGCGCAGAGCTAGGCGCCACCACCTCGCTCTTTGAATCAGATGAAGTTACTCTCGATTACATGACCCGGCAGGGTAGGTCCAGCGACTACAGCCGGACTGCCGCAGACCCCGGCTGTTCGTACGATGAAAACATGGAAATCAGCCTAGACGATCTCGAGCCGCTCATCGCGCTTCCGGGATCGCCTGATGCCATCCACAAAGTGCGGGACGTGCAGGGAGCTGACGTCCACCAGGTACTTATCGGCTCCTGTACAAATTCTAGCTATGTCGAGATGATGACAGTTGCCCACGTGCTCAAGGGGAAAAAAATTCACCCGGATGTCACGATGGCAATCAACCCAGGCTCAAAGCAAGTCCTAGAGACGGTAGCGCGGGACGGATCTATCTACCATATTATTGCGTCAGGCGCGCGCCTTTTGGAAAGTGGCTGCCAGGGATGCATCGGGATGGGATCCGCGCCCGGCACGGACTGGGTCTCGATAAGGTCGTTTAACAGGAACTGGCCGGGCAGAAGCGGTACAAAGGACGACAAGGTCTATCTGACTTCTCCAGAGGTATGCGTTGCATGCGCTGTCACAGGCAAGATTACCGATCCGCGCGACTTGGGGGAATACCCCAATATCCCATGGCCAGACAAATTTGTAGTCGACGATTCTGGAATTGTCCCCCCTCTGCCGGCAGGCGAAGCTGAAAAGTCGGTCATTTCAAGAGGTCCTAACATCCGTCCTCTGCCGCTCCGGCAGCCTATGGAACCGGTTTTGCAGGGAGAGGTGCTTATCAGAGTCGGCGACAATATCAGCACCGATGCCATCATGCCTGCAGGAGCCAAAATACTCCCGCTTCGAAGCAATGTCCCGGCCATTAGCGAGTACGTATTTTACTGGTTGGATCCAGACTTTGCAAAGAGGGCAAAGGAAAAGCACGGTGGCTTTATCATTGGCGGAGAGAACTATGGCCAAGGTTCGAGCAGGGAGCACGCGGCACTAGCTCCGATGTATCTCGGGGTAAAGGCAGTGATCGCAAAATCCTTTGCGAGGATACACAGGGCTAACCTTATCAATTTTGGCATACTGCCTTTGGAGTTCCAGAGCCCCTTGGATTTCGAAGTCTTGGAGCAGGGGACACCGCTTGCCATCGACAATGTAATTAGCGTTCTAAAGGACGGAGGCAAGAGCATCGATGCACTTTCGGGGAAGGACAAGGCAAAGATTGGTCTGAAAGTTGACTTTACGTCCAGGCAGCGAGATGTAATTCTCGCCGGCGGTCTCCTGAACTATATTCGATCGGCTCAGCAGAAAAGATCGTAATGGCGAAAAAGTTTCTTATTGTAGTCGCTGCAATCGTGGCCGTGATGGCCGCGCTTGCCCTCT
>JAKEIF010000253.1 GCA_022545875.1 Nitrososphaera sp. | reverse complement strand
TGTCCCTCTTTTGCTGCATTCTTGTCTGAGTATTTGTCCGCAAGCCATTCGAGCATCATTTTTGCAGACAAGAGAATTGACGATGGATTTGCTACGTTCTTGCCTGCGATGTCAAATGCCGCGCCATGCACTGGCTCAAATAATGCAAAGTTCTCCCCGATATTGGCCGCTGGTCCCATGCCCAAGCCGCCAACGACCTGAGCAGCCTCATCTGACAGAATATCCCCGAACAAGTTTGTTGTCACGATTACGTCAAATTCATCTGGGTTTCGAATGAGATTCATGGAGCAGGCATCCACGTAGAGCTCACTGTATGCTATCTTTGGATATTTTTTTGCCACATCTCTGCAAGTCGCGGCAAACAATCCATCGCCTTTCCTCATGACATTTGCCTTGTGAACGGCTACAACCTTTTTCTTGTCATTGCGGGACATGGCGGTCCTAAACGCGTAGTCTGCGATTCTCCTACTAGCTTTTTCCGATGTTATCCGAAGAGCGACTATTGTATTTTCATCGGCGTTGAACTCCCAGCCAAGGTAGACATCCTCCGTATTTTCTCTGACAGTGACTAGGTCAACATTTCCCGAAAGGCCAGCAATGTTGGGATATGATTTGGCCGGCCGTATGTTAGCGTATAGATCAAACATCCTCCGCAGGACGATTATCACATCCGCTGCGCTTTCACCAACAGGACCCTTAAGGCACGCTTGCGAGTTGCGAATGACTTCAACCGACTCTGGCGGCAATGCCTTGCCATGCTTTGTCAAAGCACGATCGCCCGCGTCGACTTCATTAATCGTGAATTTGGTGGACGATCCGTCGCTTATAGCTTCAAGGACTCTCTTTGCAGAATGTGCCTGCTCCGGCCCGATGCCATCTCCTCGTATCATGGAAATAGTGTATCTTGCCAACTAGGTCATCTTGGTCTCTATCTCGAGTAAAGCACCTTTCGTAAAAGGACTTTGTTGATAGCGTCCATCATTGCCTGCACCGAAGCAACTACCACGTCCTCACCTGCCTTGCGAGCCGATACCACGTTTCCGTTCTTGTCCTCTACCTTTACCGTAACTTCCGCTAGCGCATCCGAACCGCCTGAAATAGAGTCAAGCCGGTATTCTCTGATCTTTATGTTTGCCATTTCGCCAGAGATTTTCTGGATTGCCTTGAGCGCGGCATCAACGGGACCAACACCAATTTCCGAGGCGATAAAGTCCTTGCCGTCGGCATTTAGCCGGACCACTGCCGTCGGGATAAGGTTCATTCCAGTCAGGATGTGAAAGTCGTAAAGCTTGAACTTTTCTTCAAATTGACTATTGCCCATGACTTCTCCCGATATTGACAGAAGGTCTGCAGTAGTAATCGCCTTGCCCTTGTCGGCAATGTTCTTTTGTTTCTCTACTATTATCTTGAGTTGGTCGTCAGTCGGCTTTATTCCAAACTCTTCCAGCATTGCCCTGATACCGTGCGCTCCTGCGTGCTTGCCAGCCTGGAGCCAGCGCTTTCTGCCTACAAGTTCAGGGCTTATTGGCTCATAAGTAAGCGGGTTACTGAGGACGCCGTGAGTGTGGATGCCTGATTCGTGGCCAAACGCGTTTTCACCGATAATTGCCTTATTCGGCTGGACTATGATGCCCATAGTATTTGATACAAACTTTGAAGTTTCGTACAGCAATTCTGTTTTTATCCCGTGCGTCTTTTGATACAGGCATTGAAGAGCCATGACAAACTCTTCTAGCGACGCATTTCCTGCCCTTTCTCCGAGGCCGTTTATCGTTACGTGCGCGCACGCCGCACCTGCATTGATGCCTGAAATCGAGTTTGCAACTGCAAGCCCAAAATCGTCATGACAGTGGACGCTGACTGGAAGCCGAGTGGAATCGCTAACTTCTCTGACAAGGTCTGCGACGTAATGCGGCGTGGCATATCCTACGGTGTCTGGGATGTCCAACCTGTCAGCTCCTGCCTCTTTAACTGCATTGAATACTTTAAGCAGGAATGCCCTGTCCGAGCGGGTGGCGTCTTCTGCCGAAAATTCCACCTGAAGTCCATGTTTCTTGGCATACTCCACCGCCTTGATTGCCTTTGCCAAGACTTGATCTCTATTCATTTTCAGTTTGTACTGCATGTGTATGTCAGAAGTGGCGATGAATGTGTGGACGTATTTTAGGTCGCACCTGAGCGCAGCGTCGATGTCTGCTTCAATTGTCCGGGCAAGCCCGCAGATTTCCGCTTTGAGGCCCTGTTTCGCAATTGACTTGATTGCATGCATCTCTCCCTGAGAGACGATTGGAAATCCCGCCTCGATGGCGTCGATGCCAAGTTCATCCAGCTTGGCTGCAACTTGGATCTTTTGTTCAGGCGTAACAGTCACTCCCGGCGTCTGCTCACCGTCTCTCAGCGTAGTATCGAAAATACGCACCTTGTCGCCTGGTCTCGCTGTCAGTTCTCCATCCCCCTTGGAAGTGCAGAAACGCCTGTCCTTGCCAGCTGCGTAATTCCATAGGGCTCGACTAGGCTCTTAAAGGCATCTATCTTGTCCGGGGTGCCGGTTATCTCAACCGTGATCGTGTCCTTGCCAATGTCAAGAATGTTCCCCCTGAATATGGTGGAATAGTTGATTATCTCACTACGGGTCGTCGGGTCGACGGCCTTCATCTTGATTAACGCGAGTTCTCTGTAAACCGTCCGGTCTGTATCAAGAACCTTTACTTCTACAACATCAATCAGCTTTCTCAACTGTTTGACGAGCTGGTCCAACGTTTTTTCGTCACTGTTGGTGGTTATGGTCATCCTGGAGAGATCCTGCTGCTCAGTAGAGCCCACCGTTATGCTTTCGATGTTAAAGTTTCTTGCCCGGAATAGATTCGTCACCCTGAAAAGCACTCCTGGCTTGTTTTCCACAAGTGCAGTCACGATGTACCATGAGCCATGGGTTTCAGCAGATAGTGTCATTTTTTCAAGACCCCGTTATCATGTCCTTAAGGCCTGTGCCGGGGGCAACAAAGGGGTATACGTCCTCATCAGGGTCGATGGGAATATCTATCACGGTAGCGACATCGCTCTTTATTCCGGCCTTGATCGCCTTCTCCAAGTCTTTCATGGTTTCGGCCCTTATCCCCTGCGCCCCATATGCGTCAGCTATCTTTACATAGTCAGGACATTTGTGCTGGTGCACACCGCTATAGCACCTATTGTAGAATGTGCGCTGCCACTGTGCTACCATCCCAAGCATATAGTTGTTCATTAGGAACACGATTACCGGGAGCTTCTCAAGCACTGATACCGCAAGGGAATTTTCGGTCATGTTAAACGACCCGTCGCCGGCTATATCGACCACTGGCACTTTTGGCCGCGCGGCCTTGGCTCCTATCGAAGCTGGAAATCCGAATCCCATTGTCCCAAGTCCGGTTGAGCTAAAGAAAGTTCCCGGCGATATCACGTCAAAGTGCAGCGAGGCCCACATCTGGCACTGTCCAACCTCTGTTGTAACTAT
>JAKEIF010000252.1 GCA_022545875.1 Nitrososphaera sp. | reverse complement strand
TGTGTCTTGAGCCACTCAAGATAATTTGGATTATTCCGCAGCTGCTCGTCAATTATCCTAATTGCTTCAGCCTCGCCCTCGGCCTCCAGAATGTTGGCCTGTCTTAGACCTTCCGCTCTTGCAACGTTTGCCTTCTGATCGCCTACTGCTTTTGCCTCGGCCTGCTGGGCCTCTATCTCTATCCTCCGTAGCTCGTTCTGTGCCTGGAGTGCCCTCTGCTCAGCTTCAACCTTTGCTTCTACAGCTCTTGTGAACTGGTCAGAGAACTTGAATTCGGTGATAGAGATTGTCTCGACTATTACATTATAGGTAGCAAGTCTTTGTTTTATCTGCTGCTCGATTTCGTTCTTTACGGTTTCTCTCTTTGTGATCAGCTCTTCTGCATTGAATCTGGCTGTCACCTGTTTTACTGATTCTTGTATGGCGGGACTGACAACCCTAGTAGAGTATTCAAATCCCAGCTGCTGAAAAAGGACTTGGGCGTTATCGGCGCTAATATGATAATTCAATGCAACTTCAGTGCGGACATCCTGTAAGTCTTTGGACGCAGATGCGGCGCTTTCAACAGTCTTTAGCGTTCTCACTTCAACCTGTATGACGTTGTCTCGAAATGGCGTTACAAGGTGAAGGCCCTCAGGCAGCGACCGGGTTGTGTCGACTGCGCCGAACTGCAGCAAAACTCCTCTGTTGCCTGCCTCAACAATTTTTACGCTCGATGAGATTAGAACGGCCACGACTATGACAGCAATTATTATTGGAATGACTAGTCTTGCCATTTTCCTTGGAAATGCATTGCCTGTAGAGTACGAACGCGAGTCCTCAAGAGGCTCTCCGTCCGGCGTTATTTTCCTGCCGCCAGGATAGCCGCCTCTCCTATAGGCCAGGGATTCAGATATTCTCTTGTAAGCGACAAATCCGATGATTCCGAGTATAATGACCGTGATCGCAATTCCAATTATAGTTCCTGCTTCAACCAATTCTAAAACGCCCTAGAACGACGCTTGTTCAAAACCATCTGAGCATATATGCTATTAGTCATAATAACTAGTCAGACAGCCATGACTTTTAAGTTCTTCCAAGCAATGAACTCTGCTTGAAGCCCGTCGTGCAAATACCGGAATCTTTCAGGGGTCTAAACTTTTTGGAGGCCTTAAGGGGCCAATAGTCACTCGGGCTTTTGATAATCAGAATTCAAAGTCTCCGCCAAAATCGCCGCCACCTGCATCAAAGCTGGAAGAGTCTGCGCCACTGCTATCTGCCCCTGCGTCGGCGGAACCGCCATCATCGGCTACAGACTGTGTTTCTGCTGCACTCGGTGCGTCTGCGTTCGCAGCGTCTCCAGCCGCGGCTTGTTCACCAGGGTTCATCGCCATCCCCATAAACGACATCATTGAAGCAAATATCATTGCACTCATTATTCCTGAAAATATCATCATTGGTAGCCATGCCCGGTTGTCACCCATGAATGATTCCATGCCTCCTTTGTCACCATTTCTATACATCGCCTTGAATTCCCTTGCCTTCTCTTCCAATTCCTGTTTCTTAGATGACAGAAGGCGGGTTCCAGTGTCTGTTATACGCGCTTGCAGCTTGCTGCTAAAAAGTCCTTTCTTTTTTTCAGTGATCACGAGCCGCTGGACTGCGAGGTCATTTAGGATCATTTCGATTTCCTCCTTGCCGATCTTCGTGACTTTTGCTATCTTGCCGCTGTCCTCTACCCCCCTTGAAACCGCATCTAGAATCATAAAGTGCTTCGGGCTGTCAACTACTCTGATATTTTCACTCATAGGATGAAAGTAGCCGTTATCTTATTTAAGAAACGAGTCTACTTTGTCTTGCATTGTATTGCGCGCAAGTTGCTGCCGCAAAAATAACCTTGGCTCATTCTGGAACTGTCTACTTGACAAATACGAACGATATGGTTTCGCCTACTACTGTTATGTCGGCTTTTTTACCCAGGATATCGTGCGAAAGCTCAGAGATAAGGGTCTTTACATAGAGCGACCATTTGGGTCCAAGACTGTGCTGGATTTTGAAAAAGTACTTTCCTTCCCGAACCTCGATGCTTTGCTGCATCCACGACACCGTTAGCCATGCACGCATAACGTCCACAAATGCCTCGGCATCAGGACCATCTCTCATGAAAGCAAGTATATTTCTGAACTTTTGCTTTTCAAGCTTTTGTGCAAGATTTACTACCTGTTGATCGCTCAGCTGGCCCAGAACCTCACTGAGGAAAGCTTCCGTCATCGGGAGAAGCCCCACTTTGCGTTCGTATCTTTCCCATTGTATATGATTTGAAAATATCTTTGCGACGTAATTGTTTAGACTAACTCCTTCCAGCTCTGCGTCGGTCCTTAGCTCATCAATAAGTGGAGTCTGGAGCCCAAAGGTAACAGTTTCCGTCTTGGACTTCTTCTTGTCGGAATCATCGCCTATAGGCACAATGGATACAAGCACCGGTAGATTTTGATTGGATTAAAAGCTTCTCCTCGAGATATGCAAACTCGCCCGTCAGATTGATCAGATAACCTGTATTACCATTTCCGCGAGTTGCCTTCGAGCAACCCAGAACCGTGGTGTATCCTGTCGATATGTTTCGAGAGCTCTTCATTGTCCTTGAACTTTGATGCGCAGTATGGGCATGATGCTTGGCTCTCACTCTTGTTGTCAACCATTACTCTGTATTTTGTCGCTGGCAGAGTATTTAGTATAGCGTGTACGTTGCAAGACAAAGTAAACACTCCACTCAAATACCTGCGTGAGAAGCGCTTTATCGTAATCGCGATTGGAGCTCGACGCCCTGACTGATGGAAATATCCTCTGGATAGTTTTCACCTTGTTTGTTGGCACCGCTATGGCGGTAGACCTGGGCGTCATAGGTACTTTGAGGAAGAAGCTGCGTTCAGGGGAACCAGCGTCGTCTACAAACAGTAGTCAAACTGTTGAAGACGGTAAAAACATTAGCAGCTTCAAGCAAGCACTGGCCTGGACGATAGTTTGGATATCGCTTGCCATGGTTTTTGCAGGCGTTATTTACATGACCTATGGGTTTGGAAGTTTCCTTGAATTCGTAACGGGATATACACTTGAAAAATCACTCAGCGTTGACAACATGTTTGTTTTTATCATTATTTTTTCTTCACTTGGGATCCCTCATCGGTATCAACACAAGGTGCTTTCTGTCGGCATCATAAGTGCAATAGCGATGCGAATACCCCTGATCATTGCAGGGGCTTCCCTTCTGGAAAGCTTTCACTGGATGATGTATGTCTTTGGCGCGTTCTTGCTCATCACTGCAATACGTATGGCGTTGCAGAGAAGAGAGAAAGAGAACATCGACATCGAAAAGAACATTGCGGTAAGATTACTAAAAAAATTCATCCCATTGACGCCCCAGTTGCATGAGAACAAATTTCTCGTCCGCCTGGCAGACGGCATTCTCTATGCCACTCCGATGCTCGTGGCCCTTGTAATAGTAGAAATGACTGATCT
>JAKEIF010000251.1 GCA_022545875.1 Nitrososphaera sp. | reverse complement strand
CAGCAACTCGAAGTTCACGCGACGATGCAAAAGGAGTTTATCAACATCGCAGCGCACGAGCTCAGGACCCCGACACAGGCAATCCTTGGATACGCCGAGCTGTTGCAAACAGATCCGGAGGAGAGAAAAGAGATGATAGCCGGCATCTACCGCAATTCCATTAGGCTCCAACGACTGACAAGCGATATCTTGGATGTGACCAGAATCGAAAGCGAATCCCTTCGTCTAGATAAAGAGGAATTCAATATAGGCGAAGTAGTTGAAGGTGTTATCGGGGATGCAAATGCCCAGCTGAGCAACGGTATGATCGAGTTCGTGTATAATGTTGAAGAATCCGTGGTTCACGCGGACAGAGGCAGAATAACACAGGTGTTCGCAAACCTACTCGATAACGCAATAAAGTTCACAAAACAGGGCAAGATAGAGATTAGCGTCTACAGAGCAAACGGCGACATTGCCATAAGCATAAGGGATTCTGGCGACGGTATCGATGCTAACATCATGCCCAGGCTGTTTTCGAAATTTGCCACGAAATCTGAGAAAGGGACTGGTCTGGGTCTATTTATCTCAAGAAGCATAATTGACGCACATGGAGGAAGGATCTGGTGTTACAACAATTCTGATGGCAAGGGAGCGACGTTTGCATTTAGCATACCTGCGTTTGAAAAGGAATTAGAGCCCAAGTCCCAGGCTAGATGAGGGCTCGGGATTATCACTCTTCTTTGTGATCTGCTGCGTTAGCTTGCTCAGATTAGCCATGATTTCTCCTTCCATTTGCGAATAGGTTACTTGGTCAATCGCCCCGCTTTCATAATCAGACATTAGCTTTAGCAGCCTAGTCTTTAGCTGATCAGCCTGGGCTCTAACGTCTTGCTCATAAGCAAGGCTGTTACAGTGCTGCAGGATTGCATCCATTGTCAGTTTCATGATAAGTAGTTCGAGCAACATGGTCATCAACAAAATGAATACGGCGCCCAGGGCCCGCTGCGGTGTAGTGTCAAGCCTTCTGTCTCGTATTTGTCCCTCAACTGTTTTAATTTATCGTCGAAACTCGCAACCTTGTTCCTATCGACCAGATAGGACGCATTGAGAATTATTTCGCCAATTTCGTTCTTGAGCAGCTTGGACTGATCGGCACCCTGTCCGCTTCTTTGAATTTATCATAAGCCACCGCCTGATCCCAAAGGTTTTCGTAAAGCGCTACAAAGGATTGAACGATCCCACGATTGGATGTAAAAATCCCTGCAGGTTCAGCACCATTGTGGTTCATGCCATATCCATAAAATGACGCGCCGTCTGCTATGACAAGTTCGGCTGTTTGGGATCTCCTCTCTCCAAATATCCGGCGCATTTCGATGCCATCCGGAATTGGGGAATCCAAGTCGGAAACCAAGATTCGCACTTTGATTCCGCGCTTTGCGGCAGCAATGACAAAAGCAAGATCCGATTCAACGTGGTTGGCATTGCCGGGCATCAACAGTGCCAATTCACGAGAAGCCGAAGCAATGATTTCTGATCTTTTCGCACGCGCTTCCGGCATATCTACTATAGTCAGCGAACAATCGCCACTGCTAAGCAATAGCAGAGAGGCAGGTTCAGGTCTTTATAAAATAACAAGAAAGAATGTTCTATAAGATTAGAGCCTAGCGACTATTTCTTTCAAGTTTTCTGGCAGTTCAGGTAATTCTGTGTGGCTCGTGTTGTTTTGGAGCGCGTCGTTCCCTATTCTTCTGACCTTTTGAGTGCCGATTAGAGTGTCTATCCCTCGCTCAATATCTTTTGCGGATAGAATATCTTTTAGTTTGTCCTTTAGCAGACTTTCGGAATCGTATTTGTTAATTGCAAACTGGAGCAAGATCATCCTGTCAGCAAACGAGAGCGGGGACATCTGTCAGGTTAGCAGATTGGCTGCCAAATAAAGGTTGATTGCAATTCAATATCCGGACGTAGACGAAAACTATCCACGTTCTAGAATATTATTGCGTTATCCTTATTCAGAGCGCAAACGATTTTTTCACATGTTCGACTCTGCTGTTGGAAATGCAATTCTCAGTAGCGCGACAGCTTTTCTTTACATTGCGGGGCTCGTCGCGTTTGTGACTTGGCTCAAGAGGAAGGATTTGGTCCGTGGCAGTGTCGTCGAAAAAGCCTAATTTACAATTGTAAAGTCCCATGATTATATAATCGTCAATCGATCATAGATCAAGTGTCTGAACCATTAACGAAACGCACTTTGCTCAAGATAGGAGGTATGCACTGTGCCGGTTGTGTGAACTCTATCCAGAGGCGTGTCTCGTCATTGCCTGGGGTGGAAACCGTGGAAGTAAATCTTGCAAGCGAAAGAGCGGTTCTGGAATACGATCCATCTCGGATCAAATTGGAGTCTATTGAGAAGGCGATAGAACAGGTAGGATATCGAGTAATTCACGAAAAGTTGACCTTGGTGGTAGAAGGCATTTCCGATTCGTCTGACGCAGGGACTCTTGAAACCAGCCTCGGCCGAATCGAAGGTATAGGAAGGGTATCAGTAAACTATGGAAATTCTCAGGTAAGCACCGAGTACAATCCTGCCCTCGTATCATCTGCAGATATCAGACGGAGGGTTGGAGACACTGGGTACAAGATACTAAGTGAATCGTCCCTTGCGAGCGCTCAGGACACTGAGGCTGCCGAATTAAGAAAGTTATTTTTCATGAGCGTCATCTTCACCGTTCCCGCTGTGATTTTCAGCTACCCAGAGGTTTTTGGGTTCTTCCCATTTGCTGGCACCAATTTTGCAGCCTATATCGCGTTTGCCTCCGCCTCTCTGGTTCAGTTCGTCACCGGAGCTCGATTCTATGCAGGCGCCTTTCGTATCGCAAAAATGCGCTCCGCAAATATGGACACTCTTGTAATACTAGGGACTACGGCGGCTTTTGCCTTTAGCGCGGCAAACACCTTTCCAGTAGTGAATTGGCATGGGATATACTACGATGCATCAACGCTCGTGATCACGTTCATCCTATTAGGAAAGTATCTGGAAATCAAGACCAAGGGCAGGACGAGTTCAATGGTCAGAAAGATGCTTGAACTTCAGCCCAAGACTGCCTTGATAAAACGGGCAGACGGAACTGAAGAAGAGACGCCGGTAGAACTCATTAGGTCGGGAGACATTATGCTTGTAAAGCCAGGCGAGCGCATCCCTGTGGACTCGGAGGTAATCGAGGGAGAGTCTGCCGTTGACGAGTCAATGATGACAGGAGAGTCGGCGCCTGTCCGCAAGATTTCGGGGGATACAGTAGTCGGGGCGACCATTAACAGGGAAGGGATCCTTCTAATCAAGGCAACGAAGGTTGGTTCAGACTCCTTCTTGTCACAGGTCGGTAGGCTCGTTGAAGACGCTGTCGGTAGAAAGCCTCCGATCCAAAGGCTTGTGGACAAGATTGCAGGTTATTTTGCTTACATTGTCATGACAGTTGCTGCGGCAACTTTTCTGGGATGGCTCGCATTTTTCCCCGCCAATATCGGCGCTGCCGTGATCCCGGCGGTTGCAATCTTGGTCGTCGCATGCCCCTGCGCGCTAGGGCTTGCCACCCCAACCGCCATAATCGTCGGCATGGGCAAAGCCGCATCAAATGGCGTGCTCTTCAAGAGTGGCGAGGCGATCGAAGCGCTCAGCAAGGTCAGGGTGGCGATTTTTGACAAGACAGGAACGCTGACGATGGGCAGGCCTGCTGTGACTGATATTCTGCGCGTGCGCGAATTACTCTCGGCACATCATCCGGCGAAAACCCAAGACGCTGATATGCAAATTCT
>JAKEIF010000250.1 GCA_022545875.1 Nitrososphaera sp. | reverse complement strand
GTACTGATCGAAAAGTTCCTTTCCTTGATATTCCAGAAGTCTCATTCAGCAGAGCTCAATCGATTCACGTTATTTATAAATCAAATTCCCGTTCAATGTCTACTAGTAAAGCCAGATGTGTCGTATTATGGTTCGATAATAGACGACGCTATTCTCTTGATTTCATCTTGAAAACAATCTGCGCAGAGCAAGATGGAATTGAATTCAACAAGACTGGGCGGCAGCTTGTTGCAGTTCTCGCATCTATTGCCCATCGGATCATTCTTGAACAGTCGCCTCTATTTGTGATTTGTGTAGTCCCGGCTCCTCTCACGATAGAATATTGATTTATCGTGCCTTGTCAGTAACATCAACATACTTACTCCTACGTATAACGTAGTTCATAGGTTGATCCCCAGATGCCCGGACTAATGTTTTACTTGCGGATCAAGGCAGCTGCAATGGTCGGAGTAGGAGTTGTCTTTTTCGTGCTGTTCTTGCCAAGATTTGGGTAGGCAGAACTGTGCAATTGTCAAGATTGTTCGCCCGGCTAAAAGTAGCGAAGCCAGAATTCACTATTTTCGAATTCTCATGATAGCCAGGTAGATGAGGGAAGAGGCGGCCAGGCTCGGAATGGTGCCGCCTATTGCAGGTAGATTCGGGAACTAGATTTGCGTGAGTGGAGAAAGCGAAAGGGCAACAAGTGTGCCGCACCCCCATGCCACCATGGCAGGCAGCTTTAAGGTTCTTTTGTCACCATACAGCAATTCCTCGGTATACTTTCTCTTTCGTACGATGTAATAGTCGGTAAGGACTACTCCAAACAGGGGGACGAATATTGCGCCAATTAAAAGCAAAAAGATTTCATACTGCAGTATCGAGACAACCATGGCGAGTAGCGCGCTCGCTGCGCTAAATCCTATGATAAGATGTTTTTGATTGATATGCGAAAATACATTTTGCGTGGAGACCGCCGCCGAATAGACGTCTGCAAATGCATTGTCTGCTTCGTCGACGATAAGAAGCAACATTAGAAAGCCAAAGAACATCATTTGAATCGCAAAAATGATATCGATAATATTTGATGTTCCAAGCAATACCCCGCCAAAATAGAACAATATGTTTGTCAGGGCAAAGCCGATGAATGTGGCCCACATGGCCGTTTTTCCCTTTCTAGCAAACCTGTTGTAATCTGCGACAAGCGGCATCCAGGAAACGGGCATGGCTATCACCAAATCAAGCGCTGAGAAAAACGACATTCCAGTTCCAGGCGACGCAATCAAGCTCGCAGTATTTGGCGAGTTAATGAGATTGAAGATTATCACAGCTGAAGTTCCATAGGCTATCCAGACCGCGAACTTGCCGAGCCACTGCTTGGCAACATTGAGTGGTCCCGCAATAGCAAGTATGGCGACAAGGGATCCGAAAATCGCCGCCCATGCATAATACGGAACCGTGCTCCCTGCCAACATTTCAGCCGCCCTTGCCATTATCATGATTTCAAATGTCGTCCAACCTACAAGTTGCAAGACATTGAGCATCGCGGGAAGATACGAGCCTCCGATCCCAAATGCAGGCCGAAGTGTAACCAGGGATGGAATGCCGTGGTCGCTGCCTATCCTGCCTGCGAGTGCCAATAGCATAGATCCCCCCGCTGATCCGACGATGATGGCCAGGATTGCATCCGTAAAACTGGCAGCGGACAGAAATGAACCCGCGGAGAGGACCAGAAGTCCAACGCCGAGGCTAGACCACAGGATGAAATAGTCAAGACCTCCCAATCGTTTCTGATCGTGCGGTACCGGCTTGATGCCCCACGCGGGAGTCTTTAGCAACGCGATCCTCAGTTATGAGGAATGCCATTAATAGGTATTTCAGCCGAGGATCCAAGATAACTACTCATAATGGGCAAAGTCAGCTAGCTAGCATGTCTAATTTAGCTTGCTCTTTAGATTAATCCTTCCAGAATGTACTCTATTTCATGCAAGCAGTAGCAACAGAGGAACAAGAGACAATGAGAATGGTTGTATGCGAATTACATAACAAGCACTGCAAGCTGCCCGCTTCATTTAGCAGGTGTCCGTGTTGCGCCAAACGCGTTTGCCTCTGTAACTATATCCTGTAACCGACAAGAGCTTTTGGAGATCTGCCGCTGATGTCTTTCCACCATGTGGTAGACATTGGGGGTAAGAATGTGGCTGGAGTTCCGCCGATGTTTTCAAAATGAATCGCCTTCTTACGAGATTCCGCGAGATTATTCCAAGTTCCCTTGTTAAATAGCAGGTGATCAAGCTACATGCATGGAAGATCGTAAATTAAATCAAGACTTTGTTCCGCTTTTGACGATAATGTCCATCGATTTCGAAAAGGACCTAGACATTGTTAAACGCGTTCTGGGTGATTTTGAACAGAGGACGCATTCAGAAAATGGCTTTAAGTTCAGCGATAGGGCAGAGATGGCTGCCGGTTGGTGGTTCTACGACGTATTGGTCAGTCGGGAATTTCTTCAAAACCTCTTCAGAATACTTATGCCAGAAGGCATCGGAGAGGACAGGAAATCTGCATCACTAAAGCTAGTCGGGGCATTTCAAGAGCAGACGAGCAAGTTAGGGTCAGAGGCACGGGTAAAGATGCATGGAGAAATCCCATTCGCAGCTCCTTGGTGGGCATGGCTGATGAGGTAGAACCAGGCGGATTAAAATGGGCGTAGCGAGAAGTGTTTCTCACATTTTATGGAAATAAAGTCGACAAAACTATTCGACAGAAAGCAGTGTCGGTCATGCGGCAGCAGAATCATTATCAAGCGCGTTTGCCTGGATTGCAATGAACCGAGTGCCACTTGGTGCGAGAACTGCCTTACTTTGGAAGAATACATACACGCTGGGCATTCGGAGCTCGAGCTTCAGTGAAACGACGTTCTTGCCCGAAGCTCGCTCCCAGTAGATTCTGTCGTGTCGGCAGTGCTTTCATCCAGCCAAACTTTTCGTCGCGATAAGTTCCGAGCAGAATTTTGCCTTGATTAACAAAAAGTAGTGAGGACAGTTCAAGCAATAGTTTG
>JAKEIF010000249.1 GCA_022545875.1 Nitrososphaera sp. | reverse complement strand
CCTGACCCTGAGCTCCTCAAGGTGCTCCCGGAGGGTCATTTCTGATGCCATTGACTCTGGATTACTTGTCCTGTGAGAAATATATGCTCTTTCAGTCCGGACCGACTATGGGGAGTGCCTTTGAGGCGGGAAGTTTGAATACCTCAGAGTCTACCTCTTCCTTGGTAATCTTTTCAAATTCCACGTTTAGCTCAACTGGAGCGTTGAACTTTAGGCTCAGATCGTTGGCGAGTACTCCCACTGATTTTGGGTCCGCAAATTCCTTCGAACCTTGGAGAAATACCCTGCTCTGCCTGTAGAGAACTTCTCCTCCAAACTTGCCATGCAGAAACGAAGTGAGTTCCTCTACTGTCTTTTTGGGAATGTCATTGTGGTAAAAGCAGATCCCGTGCACGGGTTCCTTGTCAAAGGGCGTGCCATATCTGTACCAAAAGACCCCAAAATGCTCGTATTCGCCCTGCATGCACTTTATTTCCCAGTGGTTCGCCTTTTCTGGAGGATAGTTTGCGCTGAGAAAGTCAGTGATCCCCAGTCTCCAGTACCGCACGCGCATGTTCGACAGGTAAATTCCAGCCGTATAATAACGGTTCGCAGAGGCTACTGCGATCATTCAGATATGAAGAAACGCAAAAAAAGCCCATGCAGCCGAATACACGCTATATGACAAGTTCGGTTCAACTAGACAGGACAAAGCTGTTCGAAGAAATGGAGAAGCAATTCGATTCCAGCAACGAGCAGTATTTCAAGAATTTACTGACTCACGACGATGGCATTGTTCGCACCCGCGCGGTATGCATTCTTGCAGACATGGCAGCAGAAAACGCAGTCGCGCCTATTGGAGCTGTATTGAAGCATGACAAGAACGCACTTGTCAGACACGAAGCCGCATTTTCACTGGGCCAGCTCGGCTTTAGCAGCGGGATTCGCGCACTGGCCGACGCGGTAGAAAACGACCCGAGCTTTTTCGTGCGACACGAGGCGGCAGTCGCTTTGGGGGTAATTGGCTCTGAAGACGCAAGGGATATCCTTGAACACGCTCTTACTCGAGATGAAAGTGAGGAAGTAAGAGAGTCGGCGATGGTGGCCCTGGCAAACCTTGACTATATCAGGGCCGTAAACAGGACAAACAAGTTTACGCGAATGACCGGCGGCTAGTTAAGGTAAAATATAGCATAAGACCTATTCTTTCCTTCTGTTGACATCGAAGGAAAATCCGTGGCTCAGAAATATCGAGGGTAGCTGGCGTGACGTAAAGTGCCCTTGCGGGAGCCAGTTTCATTTTAGGGGCAAGGTGGAAGAGATGTTCTCATGGGAGAGGATACACCTGAGGCACATGGCCTCCGACTTTGAGAACCATGAGATGCTGTCGTTCTATCCGAAGGACATGGTGATCATTTATCATTCGACTAGCGGATATGTGCTTGACAGGAGAAAACATAGAAAGGACGAAGTCACTGAACTTCATCATGCCCGGCTTTACGGCCACACAAAGCTGGCGGGCGTTTAGCTGTCTATAGATAATGACAAATATCATGGGAGCTAATCGGCAAGTCGAATCTTTCTTATTGTAGAACCGCTAATTCAGAACGGAATCTTTCAGTGGATTATAGATTCAAGGTTGCAACTAGCATGCTTTTCAAAAGGAAAGGCAGCATGTTTGCGGCAATCATCGCCGTCGCAATTGCAGTGCTTGTAATCGTGATAAACTATGTGACGTTTGACGGGGTGGCCAACGCAATCATTCGCGACTTGGTGGATTTTAGGTTCGGCCACGTGCTGATTACAGACAGGGATGGCAATATTGAAAGGCCAGACAGGGAGATGATTGGGTTTCTAGAGAACACAGGCATGGTAGAGGGCGCCACCGTAAGGCTGACTGACTCGGCCTCGATAAACAACACAAGTAGCGCGGTCCCGGTGAGAGCATACGGCATCCCGGTCATAG
The DNA here is from genome assembly GCA_022545875.1 of Nitrososphaera sp. Taxonomy (GTDB): domain Archaea; phylum Thermoproteota; class Nitrososphaeria; order Nitrososphaerales; family Nitrososphaeraceae; genus Nitrososphaera. Next base: position 3,009 of record JAKEIF010000249.1, on the reverse strand, counting down.
GAGTATTGCCTGATGAAGAGCTGGATGCGACACGGATTGCCGACACGATTGTGGAAGGGACGTTCCTTGTTTCGAGGCATTCCATAATCCTAGGCTCGAGCGTTGCTGAAGACCTCGATGCAGGGATAGGCGACCCCATGAGGCTAAAAGTTACCGACAGGTCAGGAAATGACCAGACTGAAAGGTTCACAGTAGTTGGAATATCCAAGACGGCAGGCGGGCTGGCTTTTGACACGTCGATGATAATAGACATTGAAACCTTGCGCGACATGACAGGGCGCGATGAGAGCAGCGAGCTTTTAGTACGGCTCTTTGATCAGCAGGACTCTGGAGAAATAGCGCGCCAGTTTTCCGCCAGGTACGCCGGAGAAAGGTTCAAGGTGGAGACAATTGAGGAGGCAGGCGAATCGATCTTGGCAGGGATACGATCCGGAATCGCATTCATAAATTTGGTTGGCTATTTTGGAATGCTTTCGTCGGCATTTGGCATAATTACCATAATGATGATGATTGTTACAAGCAAGATAAGGGAGATAGGCGTCATGAGGGCCATCGGCTCAAACAAAGCCGACGTGATGATAATATTTGTCATACAGGGCACCCTTATCGGAGCAATGGGCGCTGCATTGGGCTTTATCCTCGGCTCTGCTTATGCTCTCTATGCGCAGAACGTGGGATTGAGCTTTGGAGAAAGCCTGTCGCTTGCCGTACGATATGACCCGGGATTTGTGGCCAATACCGCCCTTACCGGATTGGTGATGGGTGTAGCTGCTTCGCTGTACCCGGCGTGGAGGACGACGAAACTTGAACCCGCGGAGGCGACGCGGTATTAGAGGGAACACCTCCATTGTCGAATCAGTCAGGCTGACAAAGATCTATGGCAGCGGCGACATTTCCACTGTGGCGCTAAACGACGTGTCATTTGAGATACAAAGGGGAGAATTCGTACTAATTGTGGGCCAGTCTGGATCAGGCAAGTCAACTCTGCTTCACATGATAGGCCTGCTGGACAAGCCGACCGGAGGGAGAATATTGATCGACGGGATTGATGCAACATTTCTTTCAGATTCTGACAGATCAGAAGTCAGGCGGCACAAGATTGGGTTCATATTTCAGGCGTTTAACCTGCTGGCAGATTTGACAGTCGTAGAGAATGTGATGCTGCCAATGATGATGATTGGAAATGGCGCTTCGTCTGCCATGCGCGGAGAAGCCGAATTGGTTCTTGGAAAGGTGGGACTGGCAAAGCAGGTGGAGAAACAGGCAAACCAGCTGTCCGGCGGCCAGATGCAGAGAGTTGCAGTAGCACGCGCCCTTGTCAACAGGCCGGCACTTGTACTGGGCGATGAGCCTACGGGCAACCTCGATTCAAAATCGTCTCAGGATGTCATTAACCTCATGAAGGAGCTTAACAGGGAACTCAAGCAGACTTTTGTGATAGTGACGCACGCGAGAGAAGCCTTTGGAAATGTTGACAGGACTATTGTGCTAAAGGATGGCAAGATCGAAAGCATTGAATAAAAGAATGTCAACAGTTTCGCCGCAAGGCCAATTGCGGGGTGCAGGCTAGATGGATTTCAGACTCGTCCTAGCGACAAAATTGCTGCTAAAGAGGAAGGGCAATTTCATCGCCTCGGTGACTGCCCTTGTGATTGGAGTCATGGTAATCCTCTTTAACTCGCTTATCTTCAATGGCGTTGCCGAAGGAATACTGCGGGATCTCGCAGACTACCAGTTCGGCCACGTCCTTGTTTCAAAAAACGATGGCAACTTTGTAAACGAAGACCTCCAGCTCATTAGTTACGTACAGACGTTTTCGTACGTAGAAGCCGCGGCCCCAAGACTCGGTTCGATTGCTTGGATGAACTCAACCGAGGGCGCGTCCCTTAATGAGGTGGACAAGATAGTTATCATAGGCGTGGATCCCCTGCGAGATCCAAAGGCATCGCTGCTGTATTCTACCGTTAACGAAGGCTCATTTGTTGCGTCAAGGGGACAGCTAGTACTTGGGAGCAACGTCGCATCGGATCTAAAGGCGACGGTGGGCACAAGGGTCGATGTCAAAATGGTTACGGCTAGTGGAGAAGATGCCATAAGGCAATTTGTAGTAGTCGGGATCTCAAAATCGCCCGGAGGCCTGGCGTTTGACGACTCGGCGATAATGACGGTTGAAGATATCAGGGAGATAACCGGCAGAGAACGCGAAACCGACCAGATTCTAATAAAACTGACAGACAGATCATTCCAGAACGAGCTAAAGTCGCGGCTGTCAAACGCATATGCGGAAGAAAACTTGAATATACAGACGCTCGAGGAGGCTGGCGAAGAAACCCTTGCAGGAATCCGATCGGGAATTGCCTTCATTAATCTCGTAGGATACTTTGGATTGCTATCCGCTTCATTTGCCATTGTCACCATAATGATGCTCATGGTATCAAACAAAACAAAGGATATCGGAATAATCAAGTCACTTGGCGGCAAAAGCACGGACGTCCTCATAATATTTATCCTGCAGGGATTGATAATAGGTTCTATAGCTGCGCTGAGTGGATTTATTGTTGGTTCCATAGTAGGCCTTTATCTTCAGTCGATCGAGTTTTCATTTGGCCCTGGCTTGGTGCTTGAAGTGGTATACGATCCAGTCTTTACGCTGAATTCTTCGCTGTTCTCAGTCGTGCTAGGAACCGGTGCCGCAGTATATCCCGCTTTGCGCGCGTCAAAGCTTCAGCCCATTGATGCAATGCAGCATTCTTGAACTCTAAGTGGCAAAATTGAGCCAAACGCGCGTCTTATTAACTTCCAAAGATAAGCAGGGCTACCAAAATGAACAAAGTGGTACACTTTGAAATACCGTACGATAATGAGGACAGAGCAAAGAAATTCTATCAGAACGTGTTTGGATGGCAGATTATGAAGATGCCTGACATGGACTACAGCATGGTTACAACCGTGGACAGCGATCCACAAACCATGAGGCCAAAGACTCCGGGCGCGATAAACGGAGGGATG
>JAKEIF010000248.1 GCA_022545875.1 Nitrososphaera sp. | reverse complement strand
GGATCACATTGAGCCATTCATGCCCATTACTATGCAATTTAACGCGCTAGACGTTCAGGACAATGACGCCCTGATAGCTGCAATCGGCGATATTAACCGCATTACTGAAGACACCGCCATAATCGTGGGCGCGAAGCACTGGAGAGGGTTTATGGAGCTTCATCTCGAAGAGCCAAGAATCTACAAGTTTTCAGAGGATCCAAGAAATCTTGCGCTTGCGCATGCGAGACTTGGAAGCGATGTGTACTTGATCGAGCCCAATGAAGGCACTTCTGACTTTGTAGTTTCAAGGGTAGAAGATTCTGGTAGAAGATAGTGTCAAAGGGATAATGCGCAAGCAATATAGGTACTCGCGGAGTGGCTACACTGTGCCCTTTTACAAAAAGAGAAACTCATGGGTGAGGAGGAGATGGTTGGACTTTCGTCAGGGTCACAGCATTTACCTGGCCTTTCTGATAATGTTTGCCAATTTCATCACCATTCAGTACTCGCTCATGATAGAGCGGATTCCGGCGTTCAGCACTCTGTTTTCCAATGTCTGGGTTTTCATAATCGCGTTTATTGCCATCTATATGCCACTTGCAATAGTAATTGGGTTCTGGCATAGGAAGAGTCAGTGGAAGGTCGAACAGGAAGCGATGTTCAACGAAAATGTCGTCCAAGCTACTATGTACCTCTTTCTCATTAACCTCATAGAAGGAAAAGCGACCGATAAGGAACGCCAAGAAATGAAGGTAATGCTTGAGAAGATAATTAGCAAATCGCCAAAGGTAAAGGATGCGTCTGAAGCGGCGTAAGGCTAACGCCTGCGATAAATGTCGAGAATCTGAGCTGCTATCTTCTCGGGCCGGTGTTCTTCCGGGAAATGCTCCATGATTTCCAGCTTATGATTCAAGACTTGCAGCCCGCATGCTAGACACTCAAGTGCGGTCTTGCTGGGTGCACGAAGCAATGTTCCGCCCACATGCTTTAGATCTACATAAGTGGAATAGCGTCCGAGCACCTGTGGCATCTCTGAATACGGAATGGGGTTTGCCTGCCTATCGATAATCTCGATGTTGCTATCGATGCTGTTGTTTCGGAGGTACTGGATAACCCATTCCATGTCGGCGCCAGTCGTCTTGAAAGTAAATGCCTTCCCCTTTGGCTCCAGGGAAATGGTAGGGCGCTTGAAATGATCTGTATCCACTGGATTGGGAATGTATGTCATTTCAGACCCGACGTACTGCGCGAGATCTTCTGTGGAGCCGATTACCGCGTCTGACAGCTCTATGGCTTGTTCCTGTATTGGATCTTTGGGTGCTTTTCTTGCCTCAGAACCATGGAAATGTAGGATCAGAATCTTATCTCGGTATTTTCTCCGCAGATCCGGAATAATCTTGTAGAGGCTGTGGACATGGACGACGTCAAACTCTGCCGCCTGTTTGATTGCGTTTTTTATGAATGATTTACCATCTATATCGAGTAGAGATTCCCTGTAAAACTCAAAAATGCCGAACGGGTCATAGCCCGCGCGTTTTAAGATCGTAACGTCATGACCCAGGATTCTTTGATGCTTGGCCAGTATGCAGGCCACGCCTGCCTGATCCCATATGTGGAGTATCTTCATACTAGGCCGTTTCGCCGGTCAGGGCCCTTAATGGATTTGTTACATATCGCCTTATGCGCTTATGTTGTATGCTGGAGAGGTACGCGCGAAGTTTTGGGTCGTATGGCTGGATATCGGTGCTCATGTAACCTTTTAGCATATAGATGCCACCGGTTGGATGCTTGGTGGACATTATCGCAATTCTTGCTGCAGAATAAAGTTTGCTGTAGCCAAGCGCCCTGAGGGACTTGCCATACGAGATGAAAACGCTTTTCTTGTAGTGCTTGCCAGTCTTTCGCAAGCCATCGGTCACAAGGTCATCAACCACAACTACTCTGTAGCCTTCCTGCTGCGCCTTGATTATCAGGTAGGTTTCAAATCCATAGTTTTCGGGATATCTGAGGCCAAATCTTTTCCAGACATCTGCTCTGACCAACCTGCCTGAGCCCCGCGGCACCACACTCCTCTCTCCGCGTATTTGGCCAGAGCACACGGCAATAGAACGGTCGGTTTCAACAAGGTCGAGCAATGAAGTTACATAATTTGGTGGCAGAACATGGTCTGCACCTACTATCATGACATAATCATGCGGACTAGAACCATAGCCTTCAGTGAGAAGGTAATCCAACCCGTGGTTAATTACGCCTGCAAGGACTGGAGTGCCCAGAACATTGTACCCTCTGTCCTCCAGACTTATGACATGAGCACCTATGGACTGCGCGACTGTTGCCGTAGAATCACTCGAACCATCATCTACAACGACAATTTTTCTTGGCGCATGGTGCTGAGCGCGTAAGGCTGAGAGAGTCTTGCCAATGAACAATTCTTCGTTTCGCGCGGGAACGACGGCGGCTACTCTAACCTCTCTCACAACAATTGCAATAACAAATTTTATTTACTGATTGTCCATGATTGTACTATAACATCAGGAGTACCTTCGCTCGAGGTCCGTGAACTTGTTAAGGTCGACGAACTGGTTGAAATCCTTGAAAGTAACCATCAGTTTGCGAGTCTGCTTCGTTGCCCCCGTTTTCTTGAGTTCTGTCAGGACTTGCTGCATGGCGTATGTAGCGCTATACAATGCAGAGAGAGGGAAAACGGCGATTCTATAGCCCAAATCCAGAAGATCCTTTGCAGGCAGGTTTGGAGTGACGCCATCCTCTATCATATTGGCCACAAGGGGTGCATCAATTTCATCCGCTACTCTCTTGAGTTCAGCTGTTGTTCTTGGTGCTTCTACGAATATTACATCTGCTCCTGCCTTTCTGTAGGCCTTGCCGCGCTCGATTGCTTCGTCCAATCCGAGTGGGGCGCGCGCGTCAGTTCTTGCTACAATAATGAACTCTTTACTCCTTCTGGCTTCTACCGCAGCTCTGAGCTTTGGGATATAGTCATTTTTGGGAATAACGTCCTTGCCTGCCATGTGTCCGCAGCGTTTAGGCCAAACCTGGTCTTCAAGAAAAATACCCGCAGCACCCATATTTTCCAAATCCCTGACAAGCTTCCAAACGTTCAGAGGATTGCCATAGCCGGTGTCTGCATCGACTAGCACTGGAACATCGACCGCCGAGATTATTCGGTTTGCGTTATCGATGGTTTCACCCGCGTTGAGCAGACCAAAGTCTGGCATTCCCAAGAGCGCTGCTGCAGATCCGTAGCCTGTTTGAAACATTGCTGAAAAACCGACTTGCTGTGCGATTCTGGCACTCAGGGCATCGAAAACACCTGGCAAGACGATTATGCCTTTCTTGTCTTGAATTTGCTCCCTTAAAGATCTACCGGGCTTTGAGTGTGCCATTAATACAAAATGCTCATTTCGGATCTTATATTAGCTTTGCACCCTGCTAATTTTGCTAAAAGCCTATGAGACGTGCCCATTATACCGAATGTCGTTAACGCAGCAGAGGTAACAGCTCTAGGGGATCGCCGAAAATGTTCATGCAGAGTGCTCAGAGCTGTCTTTTCCGTCTAGGGCCCTCATGTCATAGTCCCCGGTTGAATGCTTGACGACAGATAACTGACAGTTCCTACATTCATAGATCTTTTCGGGGGTATCATGAAGAACGGATCCGTTGAGCCACACCATGATGGTGCCACAGGACGGGCAATTCATCATAGCAAGAACAGGGACTATTTCAATTAATATGTCTTGTCATTTGTAGCGTACCTCCCGCAATTCCGGCCTGCGCTCCTTCATTTTAGTCCCGCGGAATGATCATACTAGGGCATACGGGAGATTATATGTGAAACCCGGTCGCACTGCTTCAAAGCGTTGAAGATGAAGACGTCTCCCGTCT
>JAKEIF010000247.1 GCA_022545875.1 Nitrososphaera sp. | reverse complement strand
GGTCTGCTGTTGCAACTCGGACGACATGATCCCTTGGAGGCTCTGTTCCAGCTCTTGCAGAGTCGGTGTCTTTTCCTTTAGCGCTTCTCGGCCAATCCCTTTGAGCAGTTTGTCAAGCAGGTCTTTGGGCAGTTCCTGCTGCTTGCCTTCCTGTTTCTCTTGGGTATCAGCTTCCCTGTCAAGCGGAAAATACAGGTACTTCTTGCTGCCTTTGGCGCTACTGGGCGAGGCCATAGCTGTTATCCTTACGGTCAAGCAGCGGCGGCTGAATATGTCGAAGCCCTTCAAGCACAACTTCAGCGACCGATGCGGTGAATTCGCCGTTGAGTTCAGGAGATATCGCTATCACATCAGTCCGTATTCCCAAACGCTTTGCCTGTTCAACCAATTGCTTCTGCTCCTCCTTTATGGTGCCCGCGGTTTCATTTACTGCCTGACGGAGCCCAGGGAATCTGGATAGCTGTGATTCATAGTCAGAATCCGACTTTTTGCCACTCGAGCCAGCGAGCGTCTGAGATACCTGGAAAGCCTTGTTCTTTGCGAATTCGCTCTTTACCTTGGCGATGTTGTCCGGCGATAATTTTTGCACGTACTCTAGCGATATTTCCTTGAGCGCGGCCTCGACTATGATGTTTAAAAGGTTCCTCCTGTTTTCACGCGTGTCTTCCATTTCTGCAAGCTCGAATTTGGACGACTGGTGGATGCATGAAAAGTCGCAGAATCGAGGAATTGCTTTTACACCCAATGTGATTGACCTGGTTCGTTCCGCCTCGCCGACCATCAGCTCGGTTGAATGAACGGACATCCTAACGCTGACTCCCTTGTCCTGGTTTATGTCGCTATGAGTCCTTGCCGTCTGGACAATCTTGGCGATTGCTTGTACGATAAACACAGGCAGCATCGCATTTTGTGGATCGGCAATCTTTGACTCCTGTACTATTATCATCATTTCGTCAGGCACGGTTTTCGGATAGTGAGTGTCGACATGGCTTCGCAGCCTGTCAAAAAGCGGCTCGATTATCTTGCCAGAGTGTGTATAGTCTATCGGGTTTGCCGTCGCGACAATCTTGACATCTGGCTTGAATACGACCGGATATGCTCCCGTTGTAAACTTGCCCTCCTGAAGCACGCTAAGCAAGGAGACCTGCTTGCGCGGGTCAAGTACAGGAAGCTCGTCAATGCAGAGGATCCCATGTCGGGCCTGCAGCAACTGTCCAGCTGAATATGATTCAATACTGTAGAGTTCGACTCCCTTCTTGGCAATCTTGATGGCGTCAATCTGCCCGACCAAGTCCTTTACCGAAATATCAGGAGTTGAGAGAATATACTTGAACCTGTCCTTACCGCTTATCCAATCGATCTTTGTCTCGAGTTTGTCTTTCCTAATGATATCTTCGCATTCAGGCGACACAGAAAACTCTGGCTGCGTCCTGACGATTTCAGATTCGGACAAGAGGGCTACAAGTTGATCTTCAGGAATAGTCGTCGGTATATCGCTTGTCACAGTTCCGCGTACTACGGGGATCGGCGACAAGAGGTTATGGGCCATCGCCTCCGCCATCTTGGTCTTGGCCTGACCTATCTGACCAACCAGCAGGAGGTCGTGCCCCGATAATATCGCCCTGTTGATAGCGGGTATGACGTCATCTTCGTAGCCGATAATTCCGGGGTAAGGGTGCTCACCTTTTTTCAGCTTGGCAACAAGGTTGCCTCGGAGCTGCGCCTCAACGCTGGCATGTTTGTAATTGATCTTTAGTAGGTCACCCAGGGTCTTTAGCTGCTTGTAATCCTCGGGAACCCCCGGCATCAATTCTCCATACTTTGGCTTTGCACTGTAAGAGCGGCGTACTGCATCTTCCATCTTTGAACTCATAATAAGATACAGCGTCGAGGCGTTGTCGGAAATTTAAAGGTAGTTGGAACTTCAGATTGGAGAAATAACCCATCCTCATAACCAAACACCTAGCTCAATCATGAAAATATGCTTGAGGTCAGAGTCACAGCCGATTGGGCTGAGATAAAGGCCGCTAGAATTGTGTTAACACCAAATCAAAGCGTTATAGCACAGACGACTTGGAGATCTGCTACCGAGGAACCAATTCGGCAAGATAATGCGGACATGCAAATTGCAAAAACAAGCACCCTTGTGGATGCGAGGACAACGGGATGACAGCTTTTTAAAAATCCTAGTGGTTCTCTATGGCAAGTTCCATCTGCCGGGAATATTCGTCATATGCAAGCTCCTCTGCAGTCTTTGCATGTGATTTGGGAGTAACTAGCTTGGCCTGCGGCCGGTCCTTCTTTTCAGCCAACTTTTACAGGTTTTCGTCACTAGATGAACTTATAATGCTTTACATGAATTAAAGCGCACCATACAGTAGAAACTCTTGACAAAATGATGAATGGCGCTAAATATTCGCTAATGTTGGCCTCGCGTCACGGCTTTATTGCAATGCCATAGGGATTCTGAGCAGAGACCCAGCATGGTTTTTATTGCCGAGAATTGTTTCGTGATAACTGAATTTGTCCGCAGCCGAGTACAAGCACATACTTAGAATAGCCGGCAAGGACGTTGAAGGCAGCAAGAAGCTGATTGTTGCCATCAGCGAAGTTAAAGGCGTAGGTTACAATTTTGCGCAGGTTCTAACCCAGTCACTAAACATTAACCCGAACATCAGAGTCGGATTTCTTACAGACGGCGAGATAAGGGAAATAGAGCGGGCCATCGCCGACCCCAAGGTAGCTGCACTGCCAGAGTGGTACCTTAACAGAAGAAAGGACATGGACAGTGGGACAACGCATCACCTAATTACTTCGGATCTCGATTTTGCTTCTGCAAACGATGTTGAAAGAGAAAAGCTGGTAATGAGCTGGCGGGGCTACAGGCACATGTTTGGCCTGCGAGTCAGAGGTCAGCGCACCAGAACAACCGGTAGAAAGGGCGGCGCAGTCGGAGTAAAGAAGTCTGCATTAAAGCCCGGAGCAGCCCCGGGTGCCGCTCCAGCGGCGTCAGGTGCCCCCGCAGCGCCCGCAGCTGGTGCAGCCGCACCGGCGGCTGGGGCCAAACCAGCGGCTGGTGCAGCGCCAGCAGCTGGAGCCAAACCCGCAGCGCCCGCAAAGGAGCCGGCGAAGAAGTAGAGAGTGGTGCTAGATGGGAGATCCTCGTAAAAGCAAGAAACTTTACCACAGGCCCAGAATGATCTGGACCACGGATCAGCTGAACGCTGAACTTTACGTGATGGGTTCTTATGGCCTCCGGAACAAGCGCGAGCTTTGGAGAGCACAGACTGAGGTCGCAAGAATTAGAAACCAGGCGCGAGCCTTGCTGGCACTGTCTACCGAAGTAAGAAGCGAGAAGGAAAAGAGGTTGTTGAATTTCTTGAATAGGCTAGGCCTTGTCAAGGAAGGCGCGACTCTTGACGATATCTTGAACCTGAAGGTCGAAGACCTGCTAGAACGAAGGTTGCAGACCATCGTAATGAAGAGGGCGAGCTCAAAGTCTCCGTATCAGGCAAGGCAGATAGTTAGCCATGGCCACGTCTCAATAGGCAACAGAAAGGTCAACATACCTGGCTACCTTGTCAAGACTGCAGAAGAGTCGCAAATTCTTCTCCACATAGAGCTTCCGGCACCTCCAAGTCCTGACGCACAACCAGCCTCATAGACTGACCACATCAACGTGGTCTATCTTGCCGTCAGAGTTCATGTCAAATCCTTGGACAACTAGGGCCCAATCTTCTTCCCCGTTGTATCGCCTCAGGACCTGCTCGCTATAGTTTGTCAGAGCAATCACTGCAGATTTCGTGCCAGCTGATCTTACTCCAGCAACTACAATGACACTAGACTTTGGATCGTAGGGGTTCTTGATCTTTGCAATAAGCCCGTGGTTTTCAAGGCTGTAGCGTTTGCCTGTTTTCTCCTCCACCAAGCCGGACCAAAAGTTCTTCTCGTCAAACCGTATTGGGAGATACTTGTTAAACTCGGCAGACACAATGTTTGTGCCTGGCCCCCCAATTGATATCAAGTTGTTATCGGTAAGAACCTTTTCGGCCTTGGCGTCGGCATCGAGCTTTACAACAAATTCCTCAGGGGCGGCTGTGGTTATATGTCCCAGAAAGAACGCAAGATGAACTGCATAATGTCCGTCACGCGCTGATGATTTGTACGGGCCGTGCGGGTCTGGCGAGCCCACCACGATTAGCCCGTTAAACGTACTGTCCTTACCGAGGTACGCTTCAAAGAACCTGCGCGCGTTGGTATGCTGTACTTCGGGTGCCTTGCCGAGGGCCATCTTTGTCTCCCCCCAGTCCATTTCTATTCCAAAAGAAGGGCTGGTGGCCTTGTACAGCCTTGCGGTACCTCCCCTGACAAAGCTATGCCCGGCCTCTTCCGCCGCGCCGATTGAGACGAGCCTCCGTATGTAGTAATACGCGCTCTGCTCATGGATTTCTAGCTCTTTTGAAACCTGCGCCGGATACATTGGCCCGCGAGACAGCAACTCCATGATCCGCCATGCGACAGGGTTTGATAATATGCGCACCCGCTCGACGTCTTTGAATACAATGATTTTCTTTACAGACGTCTCGCCATCGCGCTCAGAAACCAGCTTTTTCTCCAACATTAGTTAGTTCATTGACCACTATATAAGATTGTGTAGCGGTATAGGATTTAATTGAAATGAGTGTGCTCGACCGTTATAAATTAATTTATAACGGTCGCTTTCCACCTTCAATAATTATTTTAAAGTTGTAAACACAGCTCGATATCGTTTACGTAATGTGCTCGATAATAGGATATAAAGGCAAAAACTCGGCTGCTCCGATACTTGTTGACAGCCTCAAGAAAATGGAATACCGAGGCTATGATAGCGTTGGCGTGGCGACCATTGACGACGGCAGCATCTTGGTGCGCAAAGGGATAGGCAAGGTCATCGAGGTCAACAAAAGTTTGAACATCAGCGAGATGGCAGGAAAGATTGGCATCGGGCACACCCGCTGGGCAACCCATGGCGGCGTTACCGACAGCAACGCGCACCCTCATTCGGCCTGCAACAAGAACATCGCGGTAGTTCATAATGGCATTATCGAGAACTACAAGGAGCTAAAGGCGGAGCTGACTGCCAAGGGGCACGTTTTTTCAAGCGAAACTGATACCGAAGTAATAGCCCACCTGCTTGAGATCAATATCTCTGGCGGCATCAGAAAAGCCATGATCGACACCTGCAAGAGCCTGAAGGGCAATTTCGCGTTTGTGGCGGTATTCCAGGACGGCACTATTGCAGGGGCCAGATATGAAGAGCCGCTCATCATTGGCGTCGCAAACGATGGCTATTTTATCTCAAGCGACGTTCTGGGATTTCTGCAGTATACCGATAAGGCGATCTTTCTCGAGAACGGAGACATTTGCATTGTCGATAGTTCTAAACTAGAGATATTTGATTTTGAAGGGTCTCCCGTCGCTCACCCCATTACTCAAGTTGCCTGGGAGCTGGGCGATATTGACAAGGGAAAATATGCGCACCATACTCTTAAGGAAATAAACGACCAGAAGCAAACTGTCGTGCACGCAGGAAGGCAGGACGAAGTCATGATGCAGAAATTTTGCGACATACTCGGAAACGCCAAGAGCATCTACATTACAGGCAGCGGAACCAGCTATCATTCAGCTCTCCTTTTCAAGCATATGCTCGCGCGCTTCGGAAAGATAAGGGCGGAGACCGTGATGTCAAGCGAGGCAGAGTATGCACTCTCCTCGATGGAAGCTGACTCGATCCTTGTCGCCATATCACAGAGCGGCGAGACAGCAGATGTGCTTGACTCTGTCAAACTGGCAAAAAGCCAAGGCGCAAAAATACTATCGATCCTCAATGTGACTACTTCTTCGCTTGCAAGGAGCAGCGACGCGTTCCTCTCTACCAATTGTGGGCCGGAAATAGGTGTTGCGGCGACAAAGAGTTTCACGGGCCAGCTCGCACTAATCTATAACGTGACAGACAGGCTATGCAACGGCTGCCTTGGCACTTCAAAGGCAGAGTTTGCAATTGCCGTTGAAAACGTGCTCGCAAACGTTGCTAGCATTGCAAAGGCGGCAGAAAAGATGAACGGCGCGACCGATATTTACCTACTTGGAAGGTCTCTTCACTACCCGGTCGCGCTTGAAGGCGCCCTAAAGTTGAAAGAGCTGGCGTACGTTCACGCCGAAGGCATTGCAGCCGGGGAGCTAAAGCACGGCCCGCTTGCACTAATGGAGAAGAACACGATTGTAATAATGCTAAATCCGCACGACGACACATTTAGTGACACGATTTCTAACGCACACGAAATAAAGGCAAGGGGTGCCACAGTCATCGGGATTTCGGACAGCAAAGACGATGTCTACGACCACTGGATAGAGATACCGCGTCTGAATCAGAGCGCGTTTTATCCGCTGGTTGAAGTAATACCACTCCAAATCCTGGCTTACCAGCTGGCTCTGGCAAACAGCGTGGATCCGGATTACCCCCGCAACTTGGCCAAGTCTGTAACAGTGAGATAGGAAACAACAAATTCGCATCTCCGGACATGCATGATGATGCTTGCCAGGCATTTTCAAGTCAAAGATACCCCTAGCAGAGGCAGGGGCTATTTGCGAAGAGACAGGTGCCAAGGGCACAACAGTCTTCTTTGAATGCAAGCGGATCCCAGAGAAGGCATTAACCGGTTAAGTGGGGTCGAGAAAAACATTGTTTTGAGGTTTGGCTATGAAAATGCTGACAGGTCGCACACATGCCCTGCGATGAAGTAATCTATTTGAACCATTCCTGCAATCCCAAGATCCTAGATCCCGGTCTGGGCTTGACATAGTTGTCCGAGATATAGCTGCGGGTGAAG
>JAKEIF010000246.1 GCA_022545875.1 Nitrososphaera sp. | reverse complement strand
GAGGGGATGCTTGCCCAGTTCATTGAAACAGTCCATGAGGAAATGGATTACAGAGTAGAGGCCCAGAATCTGATCACGATAGGCCAGAATTTACAAAATGATTCTTCAGTCCTTATTCCAGAAGTATTTTCAGAAAGAACATCACGCCATGTGCTTACCATGGAGTATCTGCCGGGAACAAAGGTGACAGACCTTGCTGCTCTTGAGGCAAAGGGCATTGACAGAGAAGCCCTAGTAGTCAGAGTGCACAGGTTGTTTTTCAAGATGCTGCTTCGTCACACTATATTTCATGCCGACCCTCACCCGGGCAACATCTCCGTTTCTGATGACGGGCGTATCATACTATACGACTTTGGCATGGTCGGGAGGCTCGACGGTGACACCCGCATCCGCCTGATACGCCTGTACTTGGGATTGCTGGACAAGGACCCGGAAAGAACTGTGGATGTACTAATTGAGCTCGGGACATTGGAACCTACGGTAAACAGGTACATCGTCGAAAGGGGAATCGCTCTGAGCATCCAGACAATGTACGGTAAGGAAGTCGACAAGATGGAAGTAAAGGCTCTTGTGGACCTTGCCAACAAGACCATGAGCAAGTTCCCATTCCGACTGCCAAAGAACCTCGCGCTGTATATGCGTATGACTTCCATACTGGAGGGGATCTACAAACACCACAAGGTAAAATTTCAGTTTGTCAAAGTCTTGGGCAACCTTCTAGAAGAAGAGGGACTCCTGAGAGATGCTTACATCGAGGAGGTCAAGGTCTCTGCAAAGCGGTTTGTGAAAGGAATCAAGGACAGCGTGAGCGTGGCTCCCATGCTGAAGAGTTATCTTGAAAGTGTTGGTCCCTATGCAAGACCGGAAAGAAAAGGGTACAGCACGCTCTCGGTGTCCGTTCTCGCATCGGCAGTCTTTGTCGGCTCTGCGATCATGCTCCCGTATAACGCCCCACTTTCTTATGGCGGAATCGCTGCAGCCGCCGCAATCGTCATAGCAGCCGCGCTCAGAAAGTCGAAACTATAGCGATATCACGATCAAAAAGCTTCTGCGCCCTGTCTGTTGCAAGGTTCCCATCCGGCACCTCGGAAGTGAACCCGCGCGAAATACATCCTTCAAGTTTATGGGGGAGTCCTGACTAATTCCGGTTTCACCATTCCCAGAAATTCCATTAGTATGTGATACATCTCCTCTGGTTTCTCGATTACTACCCAGTGGTCGCTTCCCTTCAAAACCCTCAGTTCCATGGTAGGCATCTGTTCCTTGGTTTCCTTCAAAAGTCGCATGAATACATCGTCCTCGCTACCGACTATGGCAAACACTTTACAGCCTGAAGACTGCAGCTTTTCCAGCCCGTTTTCAGGTATGGTGTACAATGCAAGGGTGGCTGCCACAAAACCATCCACGGAGGTCTTTGTTAGCACTTGCCGAAAGAATTCTGAATGCTTTTCGTTTCTAAACAGATCTCTTAACTCCGGCGCTTTTAGCTTGTGCTCAACCAAGGCGCCAATGCCTTGCGTGATCGCTATTTCTCGAGTCTTGAAATGCTTCTCGAGGTCTTTATCTAGGAATTTCTTTGGCGAGGAATTTATCAGTACGATCGCGTCGACGCTTTCAGGATACTGTGCCGCATACATTGATGCGATTATGCCGCCGATAGAATGGCCAATGATCGTAGATTTTGTGATGTTAAGGTGCTCCAACAATGACCGGAGGTCTCCAACAAGGTCGCGCATGGCGTACGCTTTTGTTCTTCCCATCCCTGTCCTGTGATGACCTCTCAACTCATACGCTATCACTCTAAACCCGGCTTTTAGCAATAGTTGGATTTCATGATGCCAGATCAGTATGTTTCCGCCAATAGGATGAACTAGGACTATAGGATAGGATTCTTCTTTGCCATGAACCTCATAGTACGTACCTACACTATCAGAGTCAAAAACAGGTGGCGACAATGGTCAATGAAATACAATCTTTGAGATTATTAAACGGTATTGGACTATCCTATGGAGATTTGCAGCATTGGCGCCTCAGTTAAGGCGGCGGTAATGAAATGGCCGATGACAGTCCGCCCGGTCGTAAGGTCTATTTCATTGGAATATAATGTAGTAAGACGCCATACTATGGGCCCGCGGATCCTCCGTACCTGAATTCTAGCACAGATCCGGGATTCTTTATGGTAGCGATCGGAGGCCCTTCAATAGACTGAACGGGACCGGAGGAGTCTGTTATCACGTATATCGTGTCGCCGTCTGGTGAAAATGCCAAGTCGCGATACCGATCTTCAGACCGAAACATCTCTGTAGGCTCGTCTGCGAGCGTTGCACCGTTCTCGCTTAGGTCAAGGTGGAATATATTGCCGCCCTTCAGAGTGGTCATTAGAAAAGTGCCATTCCATTCAGGAATTGTCTCTGACGTATAGAGCCGCAGGCTAGAGGGCGCTACAGTCGGCCAGCAGACGTACCCGCAGTCAGGAGGAGAGGTAAAGTTGTGGTCGTTGTCGACCGTGTAGAATGTCTGGATCGGCGGCACAAAGTCAGGCGCTGCAAACTCGCTTTCGTTCATGACTGGCACACTTGGTGGAAAAGGCGGGATGTTGTTAAATGTCAATTCCTCGCAGTTCTCGGCAGCAGACCAATTGGCGTACTGGTAAGCCTGTCCGTCAATGAAACCTGCAACATTGGGCCAGCCATAATTTCCGCCCTCTTGTAGCCTGTTGAATTCGTCATCGGTCTTGTCTCCATGCTCAACAACATAGAGGTCGCCATTAGGACCGGCAGCTATTCCTTGAGCGTTGCGATGTCCGTAGGTGAAGATATGGCTGCGGACGCCATCGAGCTCGGGATTGTCAGCGGGTATGCTGCCGTCTGGATTCATGCGGAGCACCTTACCTTCGTAGGCTGTCCAGTTTTGCGATTCGACTTGATCTTCAGTCGGAAGCACCTGTGCTCGGATAGGCGTGCAATAATTGTCAAACTGGTTGTTTCCTTGATCCCCTATCGTGTAGTAGATCATGCCGTCAGGGCCGAATATCAGTCGACCAGAGTTGTGATCAACACTGGCAGAGAGGCCGTTCATGAGATCTAGCGGTTGACCTATGCTGGCATTTTGCGGATCATATGTGAAGCGCGTAATCTTTGTTCTCCGTTCAAGGTCGTTACCACTATCCACATCGTAAGTATATGCGACGTAAATGTAGTTCGTGTTGTTAAAGTCCGGATCAAATGTCATACCCATCAGACCGTCCTGACCTCCTGACTGATGGACATTCGGAACGCGCATGGTACTTAGCTTCTCTCCGGTACCAGGGTCGACGCGTGAGATGTTCTTTCCTATGCGCTCTGTGATCCACAGGGCGTTGTCAGGGCCGTAGAGGATGTTGTGGGGGGCGCTGAAGTTCGTAGCAAGTACCCTAACTGAGAATCCTTCTTGGGTAGGAAGTGCTGCCTCAGTGAGTCCCTGCGCCGTGGACGTACTGTTGTTGCTCACTAGCGACGTTTCATTTTTCTGACCCACTGCCGATTGAGAAGTCATGAGCATAATCGGCGCTACTAATATCAATATTAACCCAAATGCTATCGCTACATCGTTTCTAACTTTGAACCTGGACATTGAAGCGATTGTTCCTTTTTCATATTTATGAACTAGAGAATAGTGTCATAGTATATCCACGCAGAATCGTGCTATTATGCAAGATGGATGATCTGGATACAGGGTTTATCAGAGGAGCACATCCAATAGAACATCATTTCCCTACCATGTGCGTCTTGTACCTTTTGCATGTGGTACTACTCCTCTTCGCCTTTCTTTAGCAGTTTTGAAATGTGCGGGATTCTCGGAACCCCGACTGCAAACGCTGTTGCAACCGCCGCAAGGAAATAGTACTCAAAGCCAATGGCCATGCCAATCGCTGCTGCAAACCAGATGGCCGCCGCAGTTGTAAGATTCGTGATCTTTTTTTCTATTTCGCTCTTTAGAATGATACCTGCCCCAAGAAAACCGATACCTGAGATTATCTGCGCTGCAATTCTAGATGAGGAATTGGGATCTACCATCGAGGAAAGGAATGTGAATATTGCCGCTCCGCCAATTACAAGGCAGTGCGTGCTTATTCCTGCAGG
This sequence comes from Nitrososphaera sp., assembly GCA_022545875.1. Taxonomy (GTDB): domain Archaea; phylum Thermoproteota; class Nitrososphaeria; order Nitrososphaerales; family Nitrososphaeraceae; genus Nitrososphaera. The sequence goes on along the minus strand of JAKEIF010000246.1, from coordinate 2,773 downwards.
CTTGCCCCTCGATTCTCTTTCGGCACCGATGACAAAGCCTGCTGCCAGCGCGATTCCGAGATCGACTAGGAACTGCAGCTCGTAACCAGTAGGTATGTTTTCAAATACCAACTCTTCGCTACCTTTGCAGATTACTCGATATTAATATCATAGTACTAATTTTCATGCATTATGTACCCAAATCTGAACAAGAAATAGACGCTTGTGTCAGCCTTGATCATACCATCTATGATTAAGCCGAACTCTTACCTGTGTTGTTTCTTTTTCGGTAGCTTCCGGGAGCTCGATATCAGCTCTGTGAGCGCGTTGAAGGCCTTGCCGACTTGATCCATCCTGACTAGCATAATGGTATCAGTATAGCAGCTCACAGTGTCCTCAATGTTGATGTGCCTTCTGGCAAGCTGGTTGTAAAAAGCTATCGCGCAACCAGGAGTTTTGATGATGTCCTCAGGACTGTGGACAATGATTGCGGCCAAGTCGTCCTCTATTTCCAATATGTCGTCATGCGCAAACATGGCCTTGACGTCTTCGAGCAAAACGTCATCAAAGACCAGCGTTATCGACATCATGCTTTCTGCGACGCTGATATAGTTGTCAGCGTTCTGGGTCAACGACTTGGCTACTTTTTCCACGGTCTTTTTCGTCTTTGCCGCTGAGACCTTGGCGACATCGGTCTTGACACTCACGGTGCTGCCTGCGAGAATCACTGCAATGGGCCTCTCTGGAATATTGTAATCCTGGCGCGACCGCTTGAGCGCGGTCACGATACTCTCTATGCTGGTATTCTTGCCCAGCATCTGATCGATCTTTGGCTTGATTATCCTTGCAAGCGCGCTGATGTTGCAATAGTCGCGCTGGAGTGAATCCTGGAACGATAAATCGTTGTTTACAACTTCTTTTACGGCGTTTGTTATCGATTTTTCGCTACTGACCAGCATGGGTCATTCTCAACCTAATTTAGGTCATTCCTGACCAAAAAATATAAATGTAGTGCTTGCGACCGCAACGATCGTAATTAATTCATGGCTGGAAGTAATGGCAAGGTTGTCCTAGCCTACTCGGGAGGCTTGGACACTTCTGTCTGCATCCGCTATTTGCAGACATTACACAAGCTGGATGTTATTACCGTAACGGTCGACTGCGGTCAGGACGACGATTTCAAGGAAATCGAAAAAAAGGCGAAGGAGATAGGTGCAATAAAACATGTCTATGTGGACGCAAGAGAAGAATTTGCGCGGGACTATGTCGTTCCAAGCATAAAGGCGAACGGCCTGTATCAAGGTAAATATCCGCTGGCAACAGCCCTCGCCAGGCCACTTATTGCGGCAAAGGCGGTTCGGATAGCCGAAAAAGAAGGAGCGGCTGCCATAGCCCACGGATGCACCGGCAAGGGAAATGACCAGATTAGATTTGACGTTACTATGCGCGCTTTGAACCCGGACTTGAAGATAATCGCCCCAGTCAGAGACATGAACCTCACCCGCGATGTAGAAATCAAGTTCGCCCGCGAGCAGAATATCCCGGTAAGTGCCGAGGCCAAAAAATACAGCATCGACCTTAACCTGTGGGGCAGGGCAATCGAAGGAGGCAATATCGAGGATGCAGATTTCGAGCCGCCAGAAGAGGCTTTCCAGTTTGTCAATTTCAGCAACGACAAGGCGGAATATCTCGAGCTTGAATTTCAAGGCGGGGTTCCGATTTCAGCCGATGCAAAGCAAATGCCTCTTGTTGACTTGATACAGTATGTGAATGACAAGGCAGGTTCACACGGCGTTGGAATAGTAGACCATATCGAGGACAGAGTGGTAGGGATAAAGTCGAGAGAAGTCTATGAGGCTCCGGCCGCAATCGCCATTATCGAAGCACACAAGGACCTAGAGAAGATGGTCCTGACAAAACATGAGCTTGCATTCAAGCGAATGGTAGACGATCAGTGGAGCTGGCTTGTATACGCAGGACTGTGGCAGGATCCGCTGCGGGCGGATCTGGATAGATTTATAGATGCCACGCAAGTGCGCGTTAGCGGAAAAGTTAGGCTAAAGATGCAGAAAGGATCTCTCCGCGTCGTTGGAAGGGAATCGAAGTATTCCCTTTACAAGAATGATCTGGCGACTTATGCCGCCGGATCTTCCTTTGACCAGAGCTTGGCCAAAGGCTTTGTTGAGCTATGGGGACTGCAGTCCATAATTGCAAATTCTGTTGCAAGTGCGGCTGCCGGTATAACAGATAAGAACAAAAAAGGAGGAAAAAAATGAAATCAAAAGTTGAGTGCCAAGAATGTGGAGCCGAAATCAGCATCCCTGAAGACGCAGTAGTCGGGGAAATCGTAACGTGCCCAGACTGTGGAGGCGATTTTGAGATTGCCTCAAAGGGCGAGAAGGTCGAGCTGAAGCCGGCAGAAACAGTAGGCGAAGACTGGGGACAATAATGGTAGAGCTTTCCATTATCTATGACAAGGTGCGCTTTGAGGAAAAGGCTCTTTACGAAACTGCCCAGAAGAAAGGCATCAAGGCACAGGTAGTAGATGGAAAGACGATCTCCATAACTACTCATAGCAAAAAGAAAGACCTTCACCTCGGAGACGTCATCTTGCAGAGAAGCGTGAGCCATTACCGGGGGCTCTACATGACTGCGTGCCTGGAATTTCTTGGTTACCCAGTGATAAACCGGTTCGCAGTCGGCGAAACATGTGGGAACAAGCTCTTGACTTCGCTCGTACTTGCAAAGAACGGGATACCCACCCCCAAGACCCAATTTGCTTTCAGTGCAGAAT
>JAKEIF010000245.1 GCA_022545875.1 Nitrososphaera sp. | reverse complement strand
GTCCGGAATCTGCCGCCTGAGAGGTCGAGCACCACATGATAGTTAAGTCAAACGTCGATGTTATAGATCGGTGATATAGAATAAATAGCATATCCGTAAATTCTTTCATATGGAATGCGCAGTCTATGACACGTATGTAACAAAAAAGGACGGCAAGATTATGCACTTTGACGTAATAGTAGAAGCTAGCACAGAGCACGACAAGGCTATTGAATTTGGCAAGCAGTACCTTGAATCAGTCGGACAGTCTGGCCAAAAGATGACGTCAGAGGAATGCCAGTTCTGCCACATCCAGGCCGCTCCACCCTTTGTAGAAAAGGCAATCAAGCAGGATGGATACTGGATACAAAAGATGGAAGGATGTCCTGCGTAACGGCGCGGTCCCTACCCTAATTTTTAGTCATGAAACGTTTTTTCAGGTTCTAGTAACATAGTACTAGCGATTACAGAAGCTACTTACAGAATAAATAAAAAGTACAAAATTTTCCTCGCTACAACTTGCACGAAAAGAAACATAGAAGATTCAAAGTAGAGATGCTTCTTGGGATTTCTGTCGCGTTTATCCTAGTTGCATCTGCCATACCAACGCCGTCATATGCGGCCATAGACTGCTCCGACATTCCCGTAAAGAACTTCAAGGGAGTTGTGTTCATGGACGGACCTCTCGGTAAGGATGAGGGCAGCGGCAAGGCCAGCGTATTAACAAGCTACGTATCGGAAAGCATGAAGCACATCAGACTGAGCGGCTTTAATGCCATTAGAGTTCCCTATTACTGGGAAGCCTATGTCAACGACCCGACATCATTCATGGCTGAAATTGAGCTTATTGCCAAGAAGGCGCAGGAAAACAACAACTGCGTCATATTTGACAACCACCACTTTTACACCAGCAGCCACTGGGATTTGGACGTAGAGGGCAAATCAAGCGGCAGGGGATTCCCGTCGTTTGTAGTCAAGAACTTCCCTGAAAGGAACAACGACTATATCGACACAGCGGGCCCATTCTGGAACGCATTTTTGAGCAACAGCTATTCAATCAACGGAGTAAAGGTCTGGAACGTGCAGTGGTCGTTCATCTCGAAAGTTGTGAACAAGGTAGACGGCTACAGCAGCGTCGCAGGCTTTGAAATTCTGAATGAACCACACCTTTTCAAAAAGGAGCATTATGACAAGCTCGGCGACTACCATACATTCATGGCGAAAAAAATAAGGTCAATCTCTGACAAGAAAATATTCTTTGACAGAGAAACCACAAGAGGTTTCGGCAGAGAGCCAAGTATGGAGCTCAGGATATTCCCAGACGGAGTCTCCGGTCTAGTCTATGCTCCTCACCTCTATTCGGTGCCAACGAGTGGAAGCCAAGGCATGAAGCAGATAAACAATATCGACAACTGGGCTGACACCAGAAACACTGAAGTCCTCATAGGTGAATGGGGTGCAGATTCTCAAAGTGAGGCCGTGACCTTCCTAAAGGCGTTCAAGGCAAACGACTTTGGATGGACAGCTCACTCATGGAAGAAATCCGGCAGCGGCGGCTTGGGAAGCTCGCTTTATGACAGCGGTTCAACATCGCCCACTACGGCACTAAAGAACTTGATGGCCGCAATGGATATCGTATACTAGCTCTGGCAGCCGGCCAGCAGCCCTTTTCTTTTTTTTATTTTTACTGCCTAGTGAACTTCAATAACAATTTCGAATAAGGTTATCCTCTATAAGATTGTCGTAGTTGATCCTTGCGCTTGATATAAGAATATGCTCTCCGGAAGAGTCTTAGGAACACACTTATGGAAGAGCTAAGACTGCGTACAAAAACGATAATGAAAAACTCAGACCAATTATTAAGACTCGGACAGTTCGATGAAAAAAAGCCGGAAAAGCGGGACAAACTCGACCTACTTCTTGAATTGCTTGAAGCGACCAATGAGCCCACAAAAAAGACTCATCTTATCTATCGACTTCGGATCAACTACTACCAGCTTACAAGATATCTTGACCTGTTGCTAAAACTAGAGATGGTCGAAGAAGTGTCAACTCCATTCGAAGGATACGCAATAACAGAGAAGGGAAGAATTATGCAAAGCCTCTTTAACAAAATCTAGTCCGTCACCATCTTTCGTTACGCCCAAGATGGGATCCCTCGTATTCTTTCAAGCCTAACTAGATATAGTATTCAGGCAATTTGGAAATTTCGATATCCGACTTTATGGTCAAGATTGGGCGAGGTTTGTAGCGAGAAACGCTTGAGCATGCAAGAAATTTGTCGTCCTGTCTGATGACCGAAAGTCTATCTTGTGAAATCCATCTTTGTCTTTAGACTTCACAACTCTTTTATCCATTGCAGGTATCTCAGCTCGCGATGCCAGATACTATGTGCAGAAAGTGCGGGAGCGACCTAGAGGTGGGCACCGCCAAGTGCCCGCTATGCGAGCTCGAACAGACCATGGTCTGTCCTAACTGTGGTTACACATCGGACAACAAGATCCACGCGGACTGCCTGACAGCGATTTCGCTGTTATCCTAGCCGAGGATCAAGGTACCGGCTATTCCCAATTACATCTCGCAGCCACGTGGTCAAGGATCCAGCAGAGATATACGGATCGGTTCAGCTAGACTCTTTGTTGCCGGCAGCCTCTGGACCTCAATTCCTCTATCTTTCAACCGTCGGGTGGAAGACCGGCAAGCGACACAGAATAGAGATCTGGTTCGTAGAACACAAAGGGCATTACTATGTGCTCTCGGAAAGAAAAGGCAGTGCACACTGGGTCCAGAACATTTTGCACAATCCTCGTGTCTCTTTCAGCGTTTCAGACAAAACCTTTGATGGCCAAGCGCGGGTTATTTCTAACGATAGCGCAGAGCTTGCAGCAGAGGTAGCAAGGCTAATGAAAGAAAAATACGGCTGGAGCGACGGTCTGATAGTAGAGCTGGCTCCGGAGTAGTGAAACATCAAAAATGATGGAGGGAAAAATTTGCATTGTCACAGGCGCAACTTCGGGAATAGGCAAACAAATTGCATTAGGTCTAGCCAGCCAAGGCGCTTCGGTAGTCCTTGTAGGCCGAAACAAGTCAAGATGCGAAAAAGCAACAGAAGAGATCGCTCAGCGAGTTGCAGGAAACGAGTCCTCGGTATCCTACCTTCTTGCTGACTTTTCCTCACAATCATCGATAAGGTCGATGGCCCAAGACTTTCGGGACAGGCACCATCGTCTGGACATACTGGTTAACAATGCCGGCATTTTTAGGGCCCGCCATGAAATGACTGAAGAAGGAGTCGAGCATACGTTTGCAGTTAATCACTTGGCTCCCTTTCTGCTGACAAGCCTCCTGCTGGACCTGTTGATGGCTTCGGACAAGTCGAGAATAGTGACGACGAGCTCGATTGGACACAGAGGAGCAAGGATCGATTTTAGTGATCTCCATTTCACACGCAAGAGATACAGCGGAATCAAGGCATATGGACAATCAAAACTGGCAAACATCCTTTTCACAAGGGAACTCGCCCGAAGGCTCAAAGGCAGCAGCGTGACGGCAAACTGCTTTCACCCTGGCGGAGTCAGGACCAACCTTGCGGAAGGCAACCCGTGGTACTATCGCCTTATGTGGTATATTGTAACGCCGTTTCTTATCAACGCTGAAAAAGGTGCAGACACGGGAATCTATCTTGCCACTTCACCTGACCTGAATGGCATATCCGGCAAGTACTTTGTAAAGCGAAAAGAGACGGTGCCTTCATCACAGGCACGGGACGACGATGTAGCGCATCGTCTATGGAGCGTGAGCGAAGAACTAACGAAAATGAAATAGTGCAATGACCCCAAGCCCCTGGCAAACTAATCTAGCGGCGAAATTCTGACAAGCCGCAATCATATCGCAATGTCTGTGGTGGATTTATCACTCTAGACTCACAAACCTGTAGTTGCCATTACATATTATCGAACCGCATGTTCTGGACAATTCATGGAGTTGTTACCTAGCACCTATTTCCCAAATGATAAATACACACTTCCGGGTTTACGAATCGAGCTGGAGTGGGCGCGGGATTTTTCGGTCAAACCAATAAACTATCAGAGAATACAAGGAATGCTTTTCAGGATCTCAAGGCGCTGGGTTATGATGTTGACGCGCTTGGCAGAAGAAACATGAACGATCAGGAGGTTCTGGAGTTGCGCGACAAGGCCTTTCGATACAGGGGAATGGAAAGACCTGGCAACAAGGGCATGTCTGACTTGGTGAATTTATTCGAGCTTGGGGTGGACCTGAGCCTAAAATCTCCTCCAAACGAAGCAAGGATGATGGCCAAGCATATCCTGTACCTCGCGGAAAAGCAGCTGGCTGAAATGTAGCGGACTGCCCCGCAATTCGTAGCAACGTCTCCCAGAAGCCTATTTTGAAATTGTCGATTTCCGCCAGACTATTGCCAAAAAGAACAACACAAGGATTGCCAAAGTCATGCCAAGGAATATGATATCATTGTAGGGAGCATCGAATCCTTCAACCTCGTCTTCCAAGTACTCAAACAGCATCTGAACTGCAAATAATCCAAAGGCTACTGCCGCGTAGATAATCCCTTTGATTGTAGTTCTT
>JAKEIF010000244.1 GCA_022545875.1 Nitrososphaera sp. | reverse complement strand
TTTATGGCGGCTTCATTTGAAATTGGGTCGCGCTTTGTAAAGCCTGCGAGGGCATACGTCGGCAGTGACATGAGCTCCCACGCGACAAATAGCATCACAAAGTCTGTGGAATATGCGATTATCACCATTCCAATCGTTGAAAGTAGGATAAGCGAATAGTATGCAGCGGGATTGGACTTGCCTTTGTAATAATTCCAAGACGAGGCGGTGACCATGACAGACACCAGCAGAAGGGCAATGGCAAAGAATGAGCCGAAAAGGTCGTCGACAAGGACCTCTTGAGAAAATGCAACAGCGGGAAGAACCTCTCCGCTAAAAACCCTGAAAATGATTATCCCAAGTGCCACGACCAGAGCGCCAAACGCGATTGCACTATAGATCTTGTTTCTACCTGCTCCCTTCTCGCGCCTGCCCGCATCTATCGCTGGTATGGCCAGTCCGACAACTCCTAGAATTATTGTCACAAGTATTGGCGTGGAAAGAATGTCAACCATTTACTATCACCTACAAGAGTAGCAGCATCACTACAATCATGATGCCTACTCCAAACACAAAGAGATACGTCTGCGTGATCCCAGTCTGGCCCGCCTTGACAACGCGGGACATGTAAGTCATTGAATGCTGGAGAGCCGGGTTAATGCCGTCTACAATTGTGCTTTCAAAGTAACGCCAGATGAACCTGTATATCGCCAGCGGGCCAATGACTCCTCCCCAATAGAGGGCAGTGTTAAGATACCATCTGTTGTATAGGAACTTCCAAATCGCGTTTGTGACCACGTTTCTACCAACAGCTGCTGGGTCGGCTTTTCTCGCAATGTAGAACACAAAGCCGATCGCCGCTCCAATTGCGAAGGCTCCTACGGATGCAATGGCAGCAATGGTATTGAGACCAAAGAATGTCCTGTCGCCTTCAGGGAGGATATGGATGCCGGGCTCCCCTTCCTCCTCTTCTCCGTGTATGCCAAAGGATTCTGCGAGGTATTCTCCGAATAGATGGTGGATCTGAGCTTCAAAGATGAAACCGACAACTCCTATCGCTATAGACGCGGACGCCAATATCGCGACTGGGACCCACATGCGTTTTCCAACTTCATGCATATGATGTCCGTGCTGCTCCATTTCTTCGATGTGCCTGCTCTTCTTCCCAAAGAATGACATGCCAATCATTCTAAAGGTGTAGAAAGCAGTCATGATTGCTACTACGACTGCCATTATGAAAAGTGGCCACGAATATGCATAACCTGATTCAAGCACCGCTGCAAAGACTGCATCTTTGCTCCAAAAGCCTGACGTAAATAGAGGAGCGCCGGCGAGCGATAAGCTGGCAAGGAGCATAAAGATGTAGGTCTTGCGCATAGGTTTGCGAAGACCTCCCATGTCGCTCATGAACCTGGAGCCTACCGTATGCAAGAGCGCCCCGGCTCCCATGAAGAGTGATGCTTTGAACATGGCATGGCTCATCATGTGGAAAAAGCCGGCAGTGTAGCCGTCAACAAAATTAAGCGAGAGGCCCGCGATCCCAAGGCCCATCATCATGTATCCAATCTGCGAGCCAGTAGAATATGCAAGCACCTTCTTTATCTCTGGGTTGACAAGCGCCTGCGTTGCGAGCAAAAATGCCGTTATAGCGCCGACCCATGCCACAACTTCAAAGAACTGCTCGACGCTGAATGCCCCAACACTTGCGAGGGCAAAGAAGAGCGGACCGATGCGAGCAACGAGAAATACTCCCGCCTTGACCATCGTGGCCGCGTGGATTAGTGCAGATACTGCGGTAGGTCCGGTCATGGCCTCAAGAAGCCATTCATTAAGTGGGAACTGGGCAGACTTGCCGATCGCGCCGCCGAACAACAGTATTGCAGCCGGGACCAGCAGGTTCTGCTGGGCCATGTTAGTCGCCCAAGTGGTGTCTTCAAGGAGTTCCTTAAAGCCAAAAGTTCCGGCGTGCATGAATATCAGGAACATCCCTGCAAGCATCATGGTATCGCCCGCGCGTGTCATGAGAAATGCCTTCATGCCTGCGTGAGTCGGGGCGGCCCACATGGCGATACCGCCCGCTACGTGCCCTTCCGCACCCACATAGTCTTTCCTCCGATCATGATACCAGAATCCGATAAGCGCGTACGAAGCAAGCCCGACGCCCTCCCAGCCAAAGAATACCATGAGGAGGTTATCAGAAAGTACGATCAGCTGCATCGAGCCGATGAAAAATAGCATAAAGAACCAGTACCTGGTAAGGTCCCTGTCGCCGTGCATGTAGCCAGTCGAGTATACCATGATAAGGAACGATATCCAGGCCACCAGATTGGCCATGATTATTGCCAGCGGATCCGCAAGAACTCCTGCGTTGATCCCAAGTGCGGAAATCCAAGGTATCTGGCTGTGTATCTCGTGGACAGCGAGAGCCGTTGGGATTAGAGTGGCTGCGGATACCGCGCTTGCAAGGGCAAACCCAACCGCGGTATAATCCCTGATCCTGTGTCCTGCCTTTGCGACGCCCGCGATTACCGCGGCGCCTGCAAACGGAAGAATCCATACAAGCCAGCCATTGATCGCTATACCTTCAAACCCTGTCGCCAAACTAGTTCACCCTAATGCTCTCCTTCTCCTTCGGAGACGTTCTCTTCGACCGCCGCGCTTCCAGACGCCGCCTCTGCCTGAACTGGAACCGGCAGGACCGCCTCTTCGCCCTCAAACATCCCGCCAACATAGTCAGTAACTGGAGAAAGGAATAGATCTGGATAGACTCCTATTATCAGTGTGAGCGCAGCAAACGCCGCCATGGTCGCTGTGATGTAGCGGTTTGAATCCTTTACATGGGCAAGTTCCTCGGGAATCTTGCCAAAGAAAATGCGCTTGAACATCCACAGGATGTATGCAGACGATAGAACTGTGGCAAGTATGCCAAAAGCAAACATTGCCGTGCGAAGTGGGTCCATGTCATTTGCCGCGGTCTGAAGAACGCCGTTGAACATTATCCATTCAGCCATGAATCCGCTAGTCGGAGGAATTCCAATTATTGTAAGAGCGCCTATCATGGCGATTACTGCCGTATAGGGCATCTTGCCTGCAAGACCGCCAAGCTTTGACATACTCCTTGTGCCTGTTTGGAGTATAATAGAGCCGGCCATCATGAAGAGTATCGCCTTACCAAGACCGTGGGTGATATACAGCATAGTAGCGCCAGTAACTCCAAGCACGCTTTCTGAGCCAAGACCAAAGAGGATGTAGCCCATCTGGCTGATGCTTGAATAGGCAAGAACCTTCTTGATGTCATCTTGCATCAGCGCCATCGCGCCGCCGTAAACCATTGTCGAGAGTCCCCACATCTGGATGTAGAGGCTATATTGCTCGTAACTTCCAGTCAACAGCTCCAACCACAAACGCAACAGCCCGTAAGCCCCGATTCCGATCATTGCCGGAGAAAGGAGAGCCGAGACAGGTGTAGGAGCTTCGGCATGTGCATAGGGAAGCCAGATGTGAAGGAGGAACGCTGCAAGTTTCACTCCGAGCCCCGCTACCAGCGCGAATACTATGAGGGGAAGCCACTGCTCAGGGATTTGGCCAGCGTTTGCCTTTATTGTATCAAAGTCAAAGCCGCCCGCAAAGAATCCCATCGCCAAAAGTCCCAGCAGAAGCACGACAGCGCCGACGTGCGTCCAGAAGAAGAACATTAAGGCGATTCGCCGACGTGCGCCATAGCCGTAGAATGCGACAAGGAAAAACGAAGGCACGAGCATGAGCTCAAAGAAGACATAGAACTCGATGAGGTTTGTTGCCAGCACAGTCCCCAGCATTCCCATCGAAAATGCAAGGTAGAGCGCAAAGTAAAGTCCCATCTGGTTGTTGACGTATTTTTGAGGATCAACCACGGTTGTCTGAGCCGTCGTGCCCGAAACAGAGTGGCCCGGTGAATGATTTGGTCCGTGCGATCCTCCGTGCCCTGGCAGGTCCTCCATAACCTTGTGAACCATGTAGGGCTTGGAGTAAAGTGCCAGTACCGTGCAGAGGATATAGATCGTTAATGCAAACGGGAGACTCAGGCCGTCAAGGCGAAGTCCAAAATCGCCAAACTGGCCCCATGCATATGTTTCAGTATAAACCTGCCGGCCATCTCCAAAAATACTAAGTGCAGGTATTGCAAGAAGCCCAGTCGAAACTGCAAGGGCTCCGAAAGAAAACCAGGTAGCAACGTTGACGCCAGCTTTTCTTCCAAGTACGTATGCCACAGGAGCAAGCAGCAATGGAATAAAGGTCGCTGCTAGCAAGAAGTATGATTCTGCCAACGCAGCTAACCCCGCATGCTCCTGAATTCTGCAACGTCAATTTCCTTGTACAGCCTGTATGCCACAATAACAAGACCCAGTCCGACTGCAACTTCGGCTGCCGCAATTGCAATCGAGAATAACGCAAATACCTGACCCTGAGCATTTGGCAGGCTTCTGGAAAATGCCACAAGAGTGAGGTTGGCGGCGTTGGCCACTATCTCTATGGAAATCAGCATCCTGATTGCATTTCGTTTGACAACCAGTCCGTAGATGCCAATGGCCACAAGGACTACTGAAACTATAATGAAATCAATCAGTTCTGCCATTCTGCTGCCCCTCTCCATCAATCGACGTAACTTCCTCCCTGCGTGCAAGTGCAAGCGCCGCGATAACGGAACCTGCAAGCGTCAAAGCCATGATTATCAGCGTTGGTGCATAGTATGTCAGCATCTGTTCACCGATTTCCCTAAAGTCAATTGCTTCTGAATCGTTGAAGTTGCCAAACTGGCCGTTCAATCCGGAGGCAAGCAATAGTGCACCTAGGCTCGCCATTATAATCAGCATGAGCGCAATCCCTGCTCCCTTTCTTTTCTTGTCCTCCTTGACTGAGAACAGCGCCTGTGTCCTTACGAGCATGACCGTGAATATGATGAGGACAGCTACTGCGCCTACGTATACTGCGATCTGAAACATTGCAACGAATGGCGCGTCAAGCAGTAGGAAAAAACCTGCAACGCCAAGCATGGATATTGCAAGCGCTATTGCGCCATAGATAAGCTCGCGAGTTTCAAGAGCAATGATCGCAGATCCTACCGTGAGAACTGCAACTCCGATAAATACGGGGTCAGCCATGCGTCGCACCCCTGTCGTCGATCACAATCTCTACGTCACCTTGGTACTTTGGCTTTACTGCCAATTGAGCCGGCGTGTAAATCAGATGCTCCTTGGTAAAGGAGGATAATTCGTAGTCGTTTGTCATGAAAAGAGCATAGAATGGACACGCGTCAACACACAGCCCGCAGAACACGCATTTGCCAAAGTCAATCTGTGGCATTATACCTTTCTTGTTCTGCTTCCACTGCTCGTCTACCTTGACCATTCCAATGGCTTCCGCAATGCCTTCGCATGCGATTGCGCAAAGCTGGCAGCCGGTGCACTTGTCATGAAAAAGGATGTGGCGGCCTCTGTATCCTGCTATGCCTACTCCTTTTTTTGGATCGAACTGGTAGCCATCGCCTACGAACTTTAGCTTTTCCTCCGGGTATCTGAAGGTGAATCGCTTTATGAGAAGGTGCTTTGAGCCAGATTCGATGGCCTTGATGATGGCGCCCGCGGATGTCATCGTACTAGCAGACCTCCCGGACCAAGTATTCCGCCATATATTAGTGCAAGGGCTATGAACATGTTGATGAACGTAAGCACGATGAGTTTGTACCAGCCTGTATGAAGCAAGATGTCGATCCTGATCCTAGGGCTGATTCCCCTAGGCAGCAGGAAGAGCATTATCATGCCAAAGGTTTTCAGTGTAAACCAGAGAGTCGCGTTGGCGGCAACGGGGTCGTACAGGGGTGAGATATCCACAAGCGGGGTGTGGAATTCCTGGGGGAATACTTGAGGTCCTGCCCAGCCCCCGAGGAAAAGCACGACAAAGAGTGCTGCCAGTGCATAAGTCTTGATATATGAACCGAGCTGCAAGAGCCCGTAGATCATTCCGGATGTCTCGGTGAGCCAGCCTGCAACGATTTCACTCTCGGCCTCTGGAAGGTCGAATGGTATTCTCTCTAGCTCGGCAAGTGACGAGATGTAGAATACAAAAGCGCTTATCGGAACAAAGAAAATGAACCAGTATGATTGCAGCTGCGCTTCTACCACTCCAGTCAGGTTCAGAGTCCCGGAAAGAATGACGACCGAAAGTGCAGACAGAATGAATGGGATCTCAAACGCGATCATCTGGTGCAGGGCACGAAGGCCGCCGATGAATGGATACTTGCTGTTACTTGCCCAGGAAAAGAGAAGTGCAATGAGCGGGAAGAATCCGAGGATTGCAAAAACCGCCAGTAAACCTACGTCAAGGTCTGCGACTACCCAACCCGGGGCAACTGGGATAAGAGTGACCACTGCAGCAGAAACGGAAACAAAAGCGATAGGCGCCGCCCAAAAGATAGGCTTGTCTGCGCCCGATGGTACAATAATCTCCTTTGCAATCAGCTTTAATCCGTCTGCGATAAGCTGAAAGATTCCTTCAATCTTGCCAGCGTATAATGGCCCTACACGAAGCTGCATTTTTGCGAGAAACTTGCGCTCGATGAATATCGTCAATCCGCCAATCAGTGCTCCATATGTAAAGCCCGGAAAGACGGCAACCCTGAACAGATCAGTTGTCATGAGGTGCTCTACGATCGGTATGGTGCGGGAAGGATCCACTACCATGGTCAGGAATAGGTATGGCGTAAGAACTTCATCACCTATCGGTGGAAGAGGCACGTAAAACAGCACGATAAAAACGAGAGGTAAACCTACAAGCGTGACTATGATTAGCACCCAGAATACAAGCCAGAGGATGCTACCGACAAATTCGCCAAAACGGAAGTTCTGCGGATAACTCGCCATCTATCTGTCTGCCTCCACCGGCCAATAATTAAGCGACCAGTATATCGCTGGCATATCTGCGAGTCTTTGGCCCACCAGCAGGTATGGGAGGGCAAGTATGTTTCGAAATGATCCGACCGAAATCTTTACCCTGTATGGCTTGGGGGTGCCATCGCTAATGATATGGAAGCCCAAAGCACCTCTGCCCGACTCGACCCGCCTATACGCTTCACCTGGCGGTCCCTTTGGATTGGGTTGGAGCTTGGCCCTGACTTCTCCTGACTGTGGCATCTTGTCTAGGAGCTGTTCAATTATGTGGCACGATTCCCTCATGTCAAGGAACGGGGTGTACGAGCGGGCGAACGAATCGCCTGTCTTCATGTACTGGACCTTAAAGTCAATTTCGTTATAGATGTCATAAGGCTCCGCCTTGCGTATGTCATAGGGTATGCCTGAGGCCCGAACAACGCTTCCTGTGACACCCAGTTTTGCCGCATCGTCTTTTGTGAGTACTCCGACCTGCTCCGTTCTCTGCCTGAAGAGGGGGTTATTATAGAAAATGTCTTCGTATTCCTTGAGACGCTTTTCAAAGTAATGCACCTGGCGGAGGCACCTATCCCTGAATCCCTCGGGCATATCGTTTCTTACACCGCCAGGAATGTTGTACGCATGAGTCACCCTAGCGCCCGTAAGTGCCTCGAGAAGATCGATGAAAAGTTCCCTGTCTCCTGTAGGCCACATAAACATTGTAGAGTGGCCAAGGAAAATGCCATAGATTGCAAGCCAGTACAGCGTGTAGACCTGGCGGTTAAGCTCAGAGGCAATGGCCCTGATAAACTGGCCGCGCCGCGGCACTTCAATTCCAACCAGCTCTTCAACTGCCAAGCTGTAGGCATAAGTAATATTTGTAGAATCGTGGATTACCGGACGCTCGAGATGCGGGATATTTTGAATAAAATTGCGGTACTCGCACATCTTTTCCTCTCCCCGGTGGACGTAACCCGGGTCAGGGTCACAGTAGACGATGTAGTCGCCATCGAGTTTAATGGTAAATCGAAAATGTCCTGACCCTGGGTGCTGGGGTCCGACGCTCAGAGTCATGAGTCTTTCGTCTTCTGACTCCCTTACGATCTGGAGTCCTAACCTTTTAGTCTCTTCAAACTTGTCTTCTAGACTTGTCATTTGCTATCTGCCCTTTATCCTAAAGTCCTTCCTCAGCGGAGGAATGTCTGCCCAATCCTCAGGCAGCAGGAATCTGTCGTTTCGCGGGTGGCCTTCAAAGTAGATGCCTAGCATTTCAAAAGTCTCCCGCTCGTGGTATTCCACACTTTTGTACACGTTAATTAATGTTGGGAGGCGAGCGTCATCTCTTGCGGTACGGGTGCTAAGTGAAAGCACATGCGAAGCGAGATCTTCGCGTCCATATGAGCCCAAGTGGTAGCTCATTTCAATTTGGTTATCCTTTGGATAGTCAGTTCCGCCGGCGGATTCGGCATGGTCCAAGCCCATGGTATCTCGGAGAAATGTTGCAACCTCGACGATATCCCTCGGCTCGACCATTAATTTAATTCTCAGAGGCCTGATGAAAACGACCTTTACTGCCTCGCCAAACCTCTTTTTGATCTGGTCGGCAATACCTTTCTCAAAAGCAGGAGGCTCTGGCTCTTTCTTTTGCGGGGCCGTAGCAGCTGCAGGTGCCGGAGGTTTAGCTGGAACAGGAGGCTTGGCTGCTGTTGGCTTTGGCGGCGTGGCAGCAGGCTTTTTTGGCTGCTCCTTGTTTTCTCCGCTCATGCTACCTAATCTTGGACCTTTTGATCTTTTCCTGTAATAGCATGCAGCCTTGGATAAGGGTCTCAGGTCTTGGAGGACAACCAGGAACATAGACGTCCACTGGAACGATGCCGTCAACTCCTGGCAGGACATTGTATGAGTCGATATAGAGCCCGCCGGTAATCGCACAGGCGCCCATTGCTATCACGTACTTTGGCTCAGGCATCTGGTCGTATACCATTCGAAGCCTAGGGGCCATCTTTCTGGTGACAGTCCCTTGCACCACAATGAGGTCGCACTGCCGCAGAGAACCAAATGCTTCAATGATCCCGAATCTTTCAACATCGTAGCGGGGTCCAGAAGCGGCTCCGAATTCAACACTGCAACACGCTGTCTCCAGGTGTACTGGCCACAACGACCAGATTCTTCCCCAGTTGATGGCATAGCCGAGAGGCTGATCAAGGGCCTTTACAAGCACGTCGCTGAGCTTGCTGACGAGTACGTTAAAGGTAGTCGGGC
>JAKEIF010000243.1 GCA_022545875.1 Nitrososphaera sp. | reverse complement strand
CCGCTGTTCACTCAGTGGCAAGACGGTCCAGACAAAAGGTGGCGCACTGTCACCTTGCAAGCGAACACAACACTAGTTGCGATCTATGGAGGAGAAAAGGCCGGCGACACAGCCACAATTACGGTGCAGTCCGAAATTGCGGGTGGAGTCAAGTTCACCAAATGGGTTGAAATTGCAGATAAGGTAACAGGCGAAATCGTAGAACAGGGCTTTACTCCGCTGATCTTTGAAGGAATTGTCGGCACTGACTATGTAGTCGAAGTACGATACGACTCGACGCCTATGTTCTCACAGTGGGAAAATGGCGACGACGAAAGGACGCGTATTATCCACCTGACAGAAGACGTCATCCTGGTCGCAACTTATGGAGAACCATAACAAAAACATACGAGCTGAAGAAATCGCCATACTCAGTAACGGGAGACTTTTCTCCCTTCTTCTTTTTGCCATTCGTTCTGGTCTATTATCAAAAATCTGAAGTCGGATGTCTTGACAAAGCGTCGGTCAGTGCCACAAAGAATAGAATAAGATTAACGCATAGCAGTCATCCAACAATCTGCTAGATGGCTCAAGTTTCATAACATTTTAGCAATTGTTCCATACCCGCTTATATACTGCATTTCGGCTCTCACGTTCAAGAGTACTATGACCACCAACAAAATGTACATTGGGATTTTGGCTATTGCCCTTGCAATAACCGTAGCCCCAGTGCTCGCACAATCGGCTTTCGCGGCAGATGCAAATACAAAAGTTAGAGCATTTCAGAATGACGCCAAAATTGACAGCGGTAACCCTGGACAGATAAACACAGACACTGACTGTGTCGGTGGAATCGATAACGACGAAGGAGCAACATACATGATATGCTATCTTGTCCCACCAGGTGTATCGAACAATGACAACAGCAATGCTATTGCTCAACTAACCGCCACTACAGAAGAGACGTGTCCAGCAGATGCAGGATTTGACGTGTCAGACCAGACATGCTATACCGCAACATTTGCAGGCTCGCTATTTGACCAGCAAGGTGACTGGCACTTCCACGCAGAATTCTACAACGCTCAGGATCAACTGATCTCTGACGGTAGACAAACATTTGCAAACAACTCCTTCTTCGTGCTGCCAGAATCGCCAATCGGAATACTCGCCTTAGTAGGTAGCTCGCTAGCAGTCCTCGGCGGATTCATGTTCCTTAGAAGCCGCAGCCACACAAACCTGCCAATTTAAGAAACTACAACAAGCCCTGCTGAGAATGCACAGCGAGGCTCCCTCTTTTTCTCTTCTTTTTATTATAGAACTTTCAGGTTGGATAACTTTGCAGAACTAATGCTACACGTAGAATCATAAATCCAGTTGATAAGAGGACTAAAGTCCTATTTCTTCGTCGATAAGATCGATGAATGCGCCCATCTGTCGATAAGTCTTTAGAAAGGCATCTCCCTTTCTTGTGGTCCCATAAGTCTTGGAGGCAGAATCATACGTCAATAGATCATTATTTGTCATAAGAGATAGGTAGTCATTTGTTTGAGGCCTTGACAGGTATGCATCGCCGGAAATGGTGTCTTGATTGATTCCGCCGTTCTGCTTTGCCGCTTCTAAAATCCTGGCGACAACGTCAGTCTTTACAAATGATTGCCATTCGCTGACTTCTGCGGCCTCCATGTCCTGATCATAATTACGTGTTTGTTTCTATATAACGGGTCTGACATCTGCGGTATGGAAAACCGAGTTTGATTTACCGGCATGGTTATTCCATAAGACCAAGCATTCTTGCTGCAGGGATGGAGCTTTCTTACATGGATATAGTCGGCTCCTGAGAAATACAACGTATATATATCTTGAAAATGTCGCTAAGACTTGGATGGTTAAAGGAGCGAAGAAAGGCGGTAGAATCCGCGACAAATGGCGCGATAAACAATGGATTATCGTTAACGCGCCTGCCGCATTCGGAGGAGAACCTCTAAATCATATTCCGATTACCGACGCGGGCAAGGCAACAGGCCGCGTTATTGAAAACACAATGTACGACATCATGAAGCAAGACCCAAGCCAGCATCAGATAAAGGTCTTTGTCCAGATTAACAAAATAAACGAAGGCACAGCAGATACTGTTTTCAAGGGTCATGAATATGCGAAGGAATATCTCAGGAGCCTCATACGACGCGGAAGCTCCATGATCAGTTTTACACATGACTATACCACAATGGATGGCCACAAGTTCCGAGTGGCCGCTGTAATATTCAGCCAAAGGAGGATAAATACCTCGAAGAAACACGAGATTAGACTTATTGCTCATCGCATGCTTTCAGATCGGATTCAACAGATGACAGTAGACCAGTTCGCACAGGAGGTAACGATGGGTAAGTTGGCTTCTGACATTCTAGTCGGAGCTAAAAAGATAACGGCGATCCGCCATCTCGGAATCAAAAAGACAAAGTTAATTTCAACACCGGAATCTCGAGCAGTAGACGAAGCAAAGCCGGTCGAAGTTGCACCCGCAGGCGCCTAGCGCCTTTTTTCTCTTTCTGACTATTCAAACTATCTATCTATGGATCTAATCAAATAGTCCATCTGTCTTAGGGAAGCGAGAAAATCCATCCCCTTGGCTGTAATCCTGTATGTCCCAGATTCTCTGGCGTGGCGGACCAGACCGGTAGCCACCATGGCTGTCAAGTATTCATCAATCTGCATATATGTCAGGTAAGAGCCGTACATCAGTCGATGATCCTGCGAACCACTGTTTTGAGTGGACTCGAGGATTCTTTTGATAATGTCCAGTTTTGCATAGGGCGATTCCAAATGGCTTTACTACTTTCAAAAGATTCTCCGGACAGCATTTAGCCCTTTTGACATTATGATTACAGAACATGGCGCTTTCTTTTACCTCTCTAATCTTCAGTTATTAAATTACGGCAAATGTCTCGGTGCTTGGAGAGACATATCACGGGATAAGATTCGGCAAAAAAGAAAAAAAGAGAGGTTGGTTTCCAGCTATAACCTGGTGGTTCTTCCTCTAATGACCATGAATCCGCCGAGGACTGCTAGCGATGATGCCATCAGTGCGATCAATCCTATAGGAGACTCTGGCAGTACGAAGGGGCTGTCTGTTTCAAATTGCGTAGTGTCTTGCACTGTGCCTGTCTTGGTGCTCACTTGTGATTCAGCATAATAGTCTCCGATATGGCCCGTTTCGCATATTCCATCGCCCGCGTCAGTCATTAGGGAAAAGTCTGTTGGGTATTCCTTGCTAATGCCTCCTGATGGAATGTCTGAGCCTACGTTATCTGCAGTACAAACATCGCCGTCTGGCTCCTGCACTGTCAGAGACATTAGTTTACCTTCATTGATCGGGTCGGACATTTGCTTTAGACTTGTCGTACCATCGAGCGGGATGTTGCCAGGCTCAGCAATGAGTTCTGTTGCTCCTGTCTCTGTTGATCCGATGCCGGGGGACAACGAGTTACTTGTTGTGCGTCTTCCTTCTCCGTGACCGCCTCCTCCAACGTCGTTCACTATTATCATGACACTTCCGCTGCTAATCACGATACCATCAGAAACGACCACGTTGATGTGGTAAACGCCAGAGCCCTGTTCTTCCGTTGGGGTCCAGGTAAACACTCCGGTAGTAGAATTAATATTTGCTCCATACGGCGCGTTTTGCATGCTGAATGTCAGTTGCTGTCCATCGGGGTCAGCTGCTGTCACGTTGAATGTCAGGCTTGTGAGCTCGTCCACCATCTGGTCTGGAATCGGGTTCACAGTTGGCAGGCCGTTTACGGCGGCAAAGGCGACTTGAGCTTGAGTTGCGATGAGAATTGTCGATCCTAATATTGCAACGAGTAGTAATGGTATGCACTTTTCTTTTGCGTCTGATCTGCGGCGCATTTCACTTCAAATTCCAAAACGCGTTATATAAGTAACAGAGGAACAAAAGGCACGACCAGCTGAAATAGTAGTGAAGCTATCTGGCGACCGGTAATAACAAGTACCATGACTGCAACATCAAGTATGTAACAACTGTGACATTTACAATTGCGCTAATTTGACGACAAACACTGGCAATCCCGAAAAGCCGTTTCTTATGCTTCTAGGTACATGAGGAGCCTCCGGTACTCGTCCAGAAAATCCTTGCCTTTTGCTGTGATCCTCAGCAGGCTGGTCCCGTCGTCGGCCGCCACCAATTTTGAGCGAACGATAAGGTTGAGGTATCTGTGAGTTGCCCGCGTATCCAAGTTTGCCTTACTCGCCAACTTTGTCTTTGCACAGGGTTCCTGTGAGAGCACTTCAAGCAAGTTAGCAACGATATCAAAATACGCCCTTCTAATCTGCGCCAATCTCAGAGTTCCCTTTGTAGTAATCTTCAAGAAAAGATATTAGTTAATTAATTTATGCTTGTCAGTAAATGTTAACATTCTGAAAACAGCCCGAATTGAGGTCTATTAGGTCGTAATTTCTCCCAATTTGGCTACATCCATGAATTCACGGGGACTCGAGAGTAGCTATT
>JAKEIF010000242.1 GCA_022545875.1 Nitrososphaera sp. | reverse complement strand
CCTAGTTAGGCTCTAACTGCCCCGGACAACAGGAGTAATCATCACTTTACCAGGGCTTTTTGGGCAGTTTGATATGAAAAATATGATCGTCCATAGAATCCAACAAAAATGAAAAGGCAAAAAGGGTCAAGTGGTGTCAATACAACTTTCGTGCCGGTTCAGTGGTCCTGTTTCCTCTCCAATCACTTTTGGACCTGTCACTTGCGTCATGGGTGTACTTGGTTGTATGCATTTCTAGCTGTTCTTTCATGCCGAACTCTTGGCCGCATGTTTCGCACTTGTAAGCACTTGCAGATTTGTGTACATATTCCTCATGCATTTCAAGTTGATAATTTAGCTCAAATTCCCTACCACATACATCACATTTGAATATGTTAATCTCTGCCATCGCAATCGAGTATATTCTACCCAATAAAAACAAATTGGCGATGGTGGTAGATCCCTGAACAACTACCTGTTATATCTTGCTCTCTGATGCAGTAAGGCCAGCACGAAGACCTCGTGGTCGCAAATAGCCTAAAGTACTGCCACTGCAAGCCCTGCGGTGAATGCAATACCAAGCATTCTCAAGTGATACAACCGCCCTATCATACGCATCAAAACCGTTATGTTGCACTCTGATTCTTGAGATTGACTCGCGGGAATAAACGATGAAACCTACCTGTAGTATTGGTCTCTGCGCTACGTCAGAGGGCTAGCAGTGCGTCATGCAACAAATTCTATGATATGAAAACTGGTTAACTCGATATTGGGTGCTTATGCTGCTGGAAGCAGATGATAGTAAACGAGAATCTCCCGCGTTAGCATAGGTGCGAATGAGCCTAAACCCATACGCATCATCTGCGAACGCAGGAGAATACTATTACGGCAATATCATATTTAACACTAGCATCTCGTATTCGGTAACACGGGTTCGGATGTAAAAGAGAATGTTGATTTCCATATACTGGGGATTCCGCCTGTAACTGACTAACCGCCTGGACAAACCTATAAGAATCATAAGACGGAGAAGACGGCATGGCATCATCATTGATCGAAGATTACGGCGAATGCCCCGATTGTGCCAAGCCCTTTGAGGAAATAATGGGCTCGTGTCGTGGCTGTGGCCATGAGCGAGAAAACGAACCAAAGCAGTAAAGACGATAATCCCTACTAGCTTTGTAGCTCCTCTCAAGTATTCAGTGCATGATTAACGCATAGAGCTTGGGGACTACACTCATGACTTTGAGCATTTTCGGCTTACTGGCCGGCCGTTAACTTTGATCGACAGGCTGTTAGCGTTGGGTGACGCCAAAATATTAATTGCCAACTGCCAAGTTATGAAAAGTCTCGAATGTCGCTGCAAGAAGGAACTACGCTGACCATTATCACTATCATGGTAGGTGTTACGACTGCAATCATGACAACGGTCACCGTCTATTATCGCAAGAAACAATATGATGTTGCGAACAGGCAGGTCCAGCTAACTGCCCTTATGGAAGTCTTTCACATGCTGAACAACGATACTCACAGAAAGGCAAGGCAGATTCTCTACAAACATCACAGGAGCAGACTTGATGGCGAGAAAACAAACGAAGAGGAGATTCGCGAACAGATAGCCATGGTGCGGTCTGACTTTGAAATGATTGGGACTTTTGTTAGAAACAATCTCCTCTCATCCGAAGTTTTCCTCGACGCATATTGGGACACGACAATTTCAAGTTGGAATGCGCTGGATGAGAATATCATGGCCGAAAGAAAGCTGCGGAGGAACAACCGCTACATGGCAAATTTCGAACACCTGGCTAGCATGGCTAGAGAGTATAAAGAAAAACACGCACCCGATGAATCAATACAACCGTTCTGACTCGGAGTCAACCTTGGGACGGGACGTGACCTTTGCAAAGATCTAGGTGATCCTAGTATGGTTCAAAGATACTTTCTGCTCGCACTACCAAAGAGTTTGAGTTTCGAATCAAGATTACACCTAAAGGATGAATGGAGACTCTGCCAGAGAGGCGAAGTAAGACTGGTCTTGGGGACAAGTTGAATACATACACGCCGTTGTACGCGGTAATCAAGATCTCACTGGGTAATAAGCCGCTAACGGACTCGATCCGGAGTGATAGATATTTGCCTCTCGCAGACATTGCTCAATTACATACACGATGCTATGCACAATTTATGCGGATTTTTGATTCAGAGAAAATACAGATCACTCTTTCGCATCCTTGCATATATCAGTATGATCGCGCTTAGGGCAACAACAATGCCTGCCATTCCTGGCGGCAATTCTGGCACTACTGCTTGGTCGGGCAGAGAGTTTATTTCAGCAATTTTGGCCTCGACGACGTTCTCCGAACTCGCTCTGTCTCTGATTAATTCAACGCGTAGCGTTTCTTCAGCTTGCTCCCTCAAGTCAGTTGCATTGCGTTGATCCAAGTCCAAGAACTAACTTTTCTCTGCAAGAACTTATAGAGGGCAGAATACGCCCCATGTAGTAATGAGTTACGGAGACAGAAGAGGCGGCGGTGGAGGACCAAAGCCGGTTGAGGAAGGAAAAGAATATGATGTACAGGTAACAGAAGTGAGTCAAAAGGGCGACGGTATTGCAAGGATTCAGGGCTTTGTAATATTTGTCAAGGGCGGAAAGACTGGCGACAATGTGAAAGTAAAAATAACAAGTGTCGGTCCAAGATTTGCCATTGGTGAAAAAGTCTAACTTTTAAAATTTTTTTTCCTAACGCCCTTATAGGCTGTTTTGGACATCGATTCGGTAACGTTAAGGAAATCGGGCAAGGAGCGCCGTGATGAGGGCCACTGTAATTATTTCACCTCTCTTGAGGTTGATCATGCCTGCGAAATAGCCTAAAATCGTATAAACCTGGCAGGAGACGAGAAGGACAGAATGACAAAACCGCAAATCTTGTGGCAAAGAGCTGCCGGTACTATGGCCCTTCAATTGCGTACTTGACGATGAGTGCTTGGCGAGAGCAATGGAAAGTCACGCTGCTGCAAGAGAAGTGACCGCTAACAACTATTAGCTTGCTTATCTACCTTCAGAGTGTAAATGTTCTTCTTCGTGGTGATAATCGCACTCCTCCTTTGAGTAGAATGATTGTCCGCATTCGTCGCACTTGACAGAGGCACGGCGCCAAGCAGAAATGGACATGGATAATCTATCGCTGTCATCGTATATGATACCTATGCACGCGTACTCTAGAATCAAAAGGCGTCGTCACATTGGAATGCCCTACGAGCGGATAGCTGAAGTCAAGGCTGTTCCTAACATTGCGTTTATCACGCGCTGAATAAGCAGGAGCAATAAAACGAGCAAGGAAATTGCAGCTTTGAGCTATAAAAATAGTTCAGAATACTAAAGTAACGGGCTCCAGCTCCATGTCCTATGGGTGTACAAGCAAAGTGCGCCTATTG
>JAKEIF010000241.1 GCA_022545875.1 Nitrososphaera sp. | reverse complement strand
TCTGAAAGACAAATGATGAATATTGCCCTGGGAAGCCTTTTAGGGAATCGATGAAAAGGCCGTCGTCTTCCACTATAACCGGCCTGCCAACAAGGGCAAACGCATTCCTTGCCTTTTCCCTCGCTATTTCTTCAAGCGAGTCCGACTGTAATTCCGCCAGAGTGGCTTTGACGAATTCGACAGAAATTCCAAATGGGGCAAGGATGGCCTCGGCTTCCAAAAATTTGTTCTTGTTGGTGCTGATAAATGTCACTTGCGGCAATAGTCGCCCTAGCATGCTGCCGGTGTGAGATAAAAACTAGGTGATACGGGCGTATCTTCCGCGCTGCTCTATCTCGCGGACGTTTTCCAGTATCCTGTCTGTCCTTTTTTTTCCTGCTATGCTTCGATACCCTTCAGTGAATTCTTCAAATGCGCCTCTGGACTTTACATGTGCGCTGGCAAATACCTCCTTTATCAGCCGAAGGTCAGTGGCAGCGTCCTCAGTCCGCTCCGAGTAGTGAGCAAGTCCAAAATCAAGCAGCACCAAACGCTTCCCATCATGGATAAAATTAGACGTCGTCAAGTCCCCGTGCATGACATTGTTTGCGTGAAGAAGGGCAGAGTACCGGCCTATTTCACGACACAAAGCAGGTGTTAGTGCATCTCTGACGTTTTGGCCATCAACGTACTCCATGATTATTTCAGAATTTACAGGATCCACAAAGTAGACAAACGGGGAGGCAACCCCCGCCCTCTTTGCGGAGGAAATGAAATTGGCCTCACGGACTGTCCTTTGCTTTCTTATGGCGCCGTCAAGCTCGGGATGGCGGTACGCCTTTGGCGTGCGCACCTTTGAAACAGCTTTCCGATCGCCCCACTGGACAAGAAAGATATCGGCCTCCGCGCCTTTTTTTATCAGCTGTCGCTGCAAACATAATATAGGCACCTTTTAGCAGATAAAAACGTGAGTTTCGAGCCTGCGCCGGGTGAAAAGGTTATTCTCGGCGAGGACTGCGCTGAAGACAAGCTGCGTAGCGGGGTCCTTATCCTGACGGACAAGAGGCTCGTCTTTCAGAAAACTAAAGGCAGGATGGCTACCCTGTCAAAGAAGGAGGGCGAAATCGTCCTTGACATCCCGATTGACAAAATCTCCGAAGTCAGGTCTGAAGGCTTTCTAGTCAAGAAACTTGTGCTAGCCTTCGAAGGTCAGACCTACAAGTTCGGTGTCTTTAGCAACGGCAAGTGGGAGCGACAGATAAAGCAGCTCAAGGGCGCCACTTGACGTCGACACTGTCAAGACGCCATGACTGCCGGATTGTTGATTTTTCAATCTTGACGCTCTTGCCGGTGGCCTGATATTCCTGAATTGCGGTCCATGAAATCTGCGCGCCGTTGTCGCCGGCGAACTTTATTGGGCAGACGTGGAGCTTTGCACCATGCCGGTCGCACGCAACTTCGAGCATTCCGGCTAGCCGCCTGTTGGCTGCCACTCCTCCCACTATCATCATTTCCGTCTTTCCCGTGAAGGAGAGGGCCCTTTCTGTTGCCTCTGCCAGCATTGCAAATGCAGTCTCTTGGAGAGAGTAGCAGACGTCGGCGAGTTCGTTCTTTTCTGACACAAGCCGGAGGGCCGCCGTTAGGAGCCCCGAAAACGAAACATCATTTCCTTTGACAGTATAAGGGAGCTGCAGGTATCTGCCCGAGGACTTTTTAGCTAGTGCTTCTATTCTTGCGCCGCATGGCGAAGCAAACCCAAGCGCCCTTCCGAATTGGTCCAAAAGCTGCCCTACCGTAGTATCCAGCGTTTCTCCAAAGACCCGCCAGCAGTTATTTGAATAAGCAAGGATCATGCTGTGGCCGCCGGAAACAAGGAGAACGAGGGGGTCGCTAGCGCCCGTGAGCAGCGTTCCTAATTCGACGTGTCCCAGGGCGTGGTTTACCGGGACCAGCGGCTTGTTGTAAAATCCTGCGAGTGCCCTTGAAACGACCGCTCCGACCCGGAGGCATGGCCCCAAGCCGGGGCCCGCTGAGTATCCGATTATGTCGATCTTGCTCATGGAAGTCTTGGCCGAATCAAGCGCCTCTTTCAATACCGACGAGGAGACTTCGATATGGTGCCTTGAGGCATCTCGGGGATGTATCCCGCTGCCTTCGGGCGGCCTGAAAATATCCCGGGCGTCTGAAAGTATCTTGCCGCTAGAGTCCACCACAGAGCATCCAAACGTATGTGCGGTGCTCTCTACTCCCAGACAGCGCATCCCGACTAACCCCTGCTTGACGCAGAGACTATCTTGATCACGTCCCCGTCTTTGAGCACGTGGTCGGCCCCGATCCTCTGCTTGGTCCTGGCATCGACTGCATACAGAAAGCCCTTGGCAAGGTCAGCGTGTACGGTGCCGGCCAGATCCTTTGCATTGGAACCGACAGGAAGCAAGCGCACATCAGGCAGGACATTTCCCTTTTTGTCAGAGAGCTTAAACTCGTCTTCCACGGGATATACGGCAATGAGGCGGAGGAGCTTAAAGCAGGCTACGTTTACGACCTCCTGCACACCGGTCGAGCCGTACTTTTCAATTAGAGCCTTGACTATGTCAAGTGCTTTTTGCTGCGGAGGGCTCAGAGAAACGTTTGGCCGGACTTCAAATGAGCCGTCTCCAGGAAGGTAGTGCAGGACGCCTTTTTTTGAAGCCTTGCGAAGCAGCGCCTCGGCCTCAGACGCACACGGCACGACGTAGAGTCCGGCTGCTCTCATCTTTTCGATGTTTGCTTCCGCAGTAGGCAGATCCGCCTTGTTGGCTGCAATGACGAACGGCTTGGCGCGGGCCCGCAGCATCTTGCAGAAAGCCAAGATGTCCTCTTCGGTCCATGCTACCGGCTTTTTCATTCCTAATCCAGACGCCTGTATGGCGGCGGCCACCAGCGGTTCTGATATCGACAACCCGGAGAGCCTTTTGGCAAGCATCTGCTCGAGCTTTTGTCCCTGACTTTCTGTTTCTCGCGCCGTCTTGGCCCAATCGCGGCCTACAATTGACGCCATCCAGAGGTCAAATTCCTCCTCTACAAACGCAACGTCATAAATTGGGTCGCCTGTCCCGGCTGGAACCGGCCTGCCGTTGCTATCTGTTGATCCGGATGCATCCACAACGTGTATTAGAGCATCTGCCTGCCTTGCATCATCGAGAAACTTGTTGCCAAGGCCCTTGCCTGTATGTGCACCGGGGACAAGTCCCGCGACGTCAACTATCTTGACTGGAATAAACCTGTTGCCATCGACGCACATTGAGTGGATGGGATTATCCTGGACTCCGAACTCACGGCAGACGCACTTTACCCGGGCAAAAGCAACGCCGACATTGGGCTGAATAGTTGTAAATGGATAGTTGGCAGAGGCTACGGCCAGCTCGGTGGCAGCATTGAAGAAGGTAGACTTGCCCACATTTGCCTTCCCAATCAAACCGATCATCATGGCCTATAGCGATAAAAATCGCGCCCAGCCCGCATTAATGTCTTTCAAGGCAAGGCCGAAAATTCATATTCAAATTCTCTTTAGGATTTCTAATTTGGACAACGAAGCAAAGAGATGGATTGCCAGGCTGCGCCTAAAAAAACATCCCGAAGGAGGTCATTTTCGGGAGACCTATAGGTCAGAGCTAGTGCTCAAGGTGCGCGGGAACACGGAAAGAAACATCGCGTCAGCCATTTACTACATGCTAGAAGGGAAAGAATTCTCGGCCTTTCACAGGGTAAAATCTGACGAGATATGGCACCACTATGCTGGAGGAAGCCTTTCGCTGTATGTGATAAAGAATGGGAAGATTTCAGTATTGGCTCTTGGCAAGGCAGATAGAGAATATCCACAATTCACAATTGAAAAAGACTGCTGGATGGCCGCGTCAATCAAGTCGGGCAGTTTCTGTCTTATCGGCTGCACAGTGTCGCCGGGTTTTGATTTTAGAGACTGGGAGCTTGCAACAAGGAGCCAGCTTACAGCAGAGTACCCCAAGCATCAAAGGATCATCAAGAGTCATACCATTGTTTAATAGTCTCAGCAAAGCCCGTTCAACCTGTTGCCAAAATCTGGCAAGGCCGTTTGCATCGTTAGCGGAGGCATGGATTCCGTTTGCTATGCGGCAGCCCTCGGGCAAAGGTACGACATCTACATGATCACGTTCGCGTATGGCCAGCGCGCAAGAAGGGAAGTGACCCGATCCCGTCGCTTTTCTAAAATCCTGAGGGCAGTCGATCACCGAGTCGTTGACATCGGATTCATGAGATCACTTTACGGCAAGAGCAACGCGCTTACAGATGCCGGCCAAGAGTTGCCGAGAGATTTTGAGCAGAGCCTTGTTGTTCCGATCAGAAATGCGGTATTTATCACCATAGCAAGTGCCTGGGCCATGAGTATCGGGGCAAAGAAAGTCGCATATGGTGCTCACCTCGGGGATATCCCAAGCTATCCAGATTGTCGGCCGGAATTTGCGCATTCGCTTGCCGAGGCCCTGAACCTAGCCGAGGCGGACAGCATCTCTTCGGGTCGGCGCGAGGGCATACAAATAACGTCGCCGGCCACAGAAAAGCTTGACAAGCCTGCGCTTGTACGCAAAGGCTACGATATACTTGGCGACAAGATCTTTCAGACATGGAGTTGCTACACGGACGGCGTAAAGTCAGGGGCAGGCTACATCCACTGCGGACGTTGCGAATCGTGTATAAATAGGAAAGTTTCATTCATTACTGCACGGATAGAGGATAAGACCCGTTATGCAGAGAACAGCCCAAGGAATTAAGCAAGTAAGGCTCAGCGAGATATTTACAAGCGTTGAGGGAGAGGGCATGCTAGTCGGAACAAAGACAATGTTTGTCAGGCTGGCGGGGTGCCCACTTGGCTGTCACTGGTGCGACACGCCCTATGCGCTGCCCATGCAAAGTGGCGACATTTACTCGATGGACGAGGCAAAGACGCTTATCTCTGAGCAGCTGCAACCAAACACGTACAAGGTCAATTTTACGGGAGGCGAGCCCCTTGCCCAGCATGAAGGCGTAGTCGAGCTTGCCCAGTTCGTAAAGGAAAAGGGAATCAGGACGTACCTCGAATCTTCGTGTTACGACTCTGCCCGGTTTGCCAAGGTGCTACCGCACATTGACATATGCAAGATAGAGTTCAAGCTAAGCGACGCAAAGGCGGTTGACGACAAGAATCATGCGACGCTGATAAAAAATGAATTGGAGTGCCTAGAGCTCGCTATAGGCAGTGGCAAGATCACCTACATCAAAGTAGTAGTAACAAATTCGTCAAAGCTTAAAGAATTCAAAGACCTAGTGCTAAAGATATTCGGCATGGTAGGGGTTGAATATATATCAGGATTTATAATACAACCAAGTAGTAAAATTGATGAGCCAACCCTGGAAACGCTTTTTGGCTTTTACGATGCAGTCTATCCCATTTACAGAGAAGTCCGCATCGTGCCCCAGCTGCACAAGTCAATTGGAGTCAGGTAGAAAATAGTGACAACCATAGAAGGCCACGCGACAAATAAAAAAAGGATCGCAAAACTTGTCCGGCAACTCTTGATTGAGTTGGGCGAAAACCCAGACAGGGAAGGCCTTGTCGGGACGCCTGACAGAATCGCAGACATGTATGACGAGATTTTTGGCGGCTCCAGGATGGACGCAGAGCTTGATGTCAGCTTTTCAGAGGAAACCGATGCAATAGTCGCAAAGGACATCCAGTTCTATAGCATGTGCGAACACCACATGCTGCCGTTCTTTGGCAAAATTCACGTCGCTTATGTCCCAGCAGGCAAGGTATTTGGGGTCTCAAAACTCGTAAGGCTTGTAGAAAAGTACTCGCGCAGGCTCCAGATCCAGGAAAGGCTAACAAAGCAGGTGGCAGACGAGCTGATCAGGATGGGAGTGAAGGGGGCTCTGGTCATAGCTGAAGGCGAGCATTTGTGCATGAAAATGCGCGGTGTAAGAAATGACAGCTCCATTATCACCATTGCCCATAGAGGCGTTCTGGGCGAGAAGGAGATAAGAGAGCACGTCATGGCGCTTATCTATAATGCCAGGTCAGAAATTAGAAAGATCTGAGCCCGCTAACTTCAAGAATGCAGAGTGATTATTCGACTTCTGCGGCAGAGGGTTCTTGATCCTCTTCGTCTTCAGAGATTTCTTGCTTTTTCTTTCTCCGCTGCTTCTTGTGGGGAACCGCGGCCTTGCCGTAAAATTCCCGGACCTCAGGCGCATAGAGAAATCCAATTACTACTCCGCTCATTGCCATGCTCGCTACGTAAAGAGCCATCGTTTGCAAAAGCGCGCCTGCGTCGTAGAGGAAGCCAAACCCAAAGGCGATTCCTACTATTTGCAGCGAACGTGACAAAGTCCAGCCCCAGCCCTTCCCAAGGAATAGGCCTCCGGCAGATCCGAAAAAGGCAAGTGCTAGAGGTATCTCAAATGCGCCAAGGATAGACATGACGCTACCAACGATGGACAATACTCCAGACTCTGGCGATGGAAGCCCTGCTGGGAATTCCACACCGCCCGTCGAAAGCCCGTTCATGAGTAGTATGGCGCCGACAGCGGCGTTGAGTCCGACCAGTATCATGATCTCCATCGGTCTGTTTAGTATGTACATGCCGTGATTGTTCTGGATCCTTGGAGAATCGTATTAAGAGTAAGCAAGTATGTACTAGCTACATGCAACTAGACAGTCAAAATTGCCCGCTTGACTGCTTTCGTGTCATAAAAGGCATCACACGCACGGCACGTCCAACCGTCAATGTCGCCCAGCCGCGTGACAAGACTTCTCTTTTTCATGTCATTGCCGCAGTCTGGACACCGGAACACATTTGAAAAGTGGCTCGATAGTAATTAAAGAGCTCAAGTACAGTGCAATGCTGCGGCTACATTGTAGCTGATTGCAACGCACTTTGTTATATCCATAACCACGTCTACTTACATTTTGCATAAAATCGGTTGAATATCCGGGCCGAGGGTCACGTATTATCCAAGTGGGAATATGGTGCCATATGCAATCATTACTAAAGCGTGTCAGCACCATGGAAAAAAGGCCGCCATTTGGAAGCGGGAGAATATGATCCCTAGAGGCCAAGAGCAGAACCTATTTGAACGGCAGCATGTAATTCTGCGTAAACTGCAAAGGATATTGTTCCGAATCATGAAGCAGTCAATGAGGTAGTTCTCGCTTAGCTGATCTCTGGGTAGACTGTGTAGAATGCGGCTACAGATATGACGCGTACTTTTCGTCATGCCCGCAGTGCGGCAAGGTCAATGCATCTGCCATCGAATCCCGAAAAGGTTCTGCTACAAAGCTATCTGCAGTCGCGATAGGGATAATTGTCATAGTTATCTCCCTTGTATTTCTGGCCCCTGCCATTCCGGCGCTGCTAAACCTAGGGGACAAGCCGCCCATGATTTCTATCCTCCCTCCTTTTCGGCAAGAACCAAAAGTCGTGCCCCAAGACGAGCTGGTAAGACATGCGCTTGAGCTAATAAACGACGACAGGGCCACTTTTGGCTTGGAGCCGGTGAAGCTCAGCTCAAATGCCGCAGCGCAGGTACATGCTGAGGATGTGTTTAGGAACAAGCAGATATCCCACTGGATGTCGAACGGCGAGAAGCCCTA
The DNA here is from genome assembly GCA_022545875.1 of Nitrososphaera sp. Taxonomy (GTDB): domain Archaea; phylum Thermoproteota; class Nitrososphaeria; order Nitrososphaerales; family Nitrososphaeraceae; genus Nitrososphaera. Next base: position 9,394 of record JAKEIF010000241.1, on the reverse strand, counting down.
CATGACTTATTCCAGGTACGGAGGTACAGGCAGCGTGGGCCAGAACGTTGCAATTGCCGGCTTTAGCAAGACTCAATATGAACAGTGCGTCCAAAACACCCTGTACGATTGTGAAAAGATTGATCCCGTTACTACTATTCAGGAGCTCCAGTATGAAATGATGTACAATGACAAGGAATGCTGTGACGACGGGCACAGGAACAATATCCTGAACAAGCACCGCACAGAAGTCAGCATCGGAATTGTATACGACGAATACTATCTGGCGCTGGTTCAGAATTTTGAAAACAATTATGACCTCGACATTGGCCTGACCGATGGCGTGATGCAGATTTCAGGAGCATTGGATTCCAGCACTGTTGACCATGTGGCAATTTATTATGACATTACACCAAGTCCAGACCTTTACGAGCGGAACAAGCAGATGCTATCATATTCCGGAGGAGAACTCGTAGCGGTGATTGCAAAGCCGCTAGCTCCTGGATTCTTCTACGAACAGCCCGATGACTACAGGCTGCTTGTGGCGAGGGAATGGGACAGCAATGTAAACGGATCTATCGACATTTCATTTGACCTCGCGAGGGCGGTTTATGGCGATGGCGTGTATACCATTTCTGTAATCGCAAAGGCGACCGAAAGTGATGAGACTTTTGAGGCCGGGTCTTATTCCGTAGTAATTGATTCAGGACTTCAAAGTCAATAGGATCGGCGGGGCGAGGTATAAAGGGAATTCATATTAACGACGACTGTCAAAATCTTGCAGGCAGCATTCATGAGCGCAGTAAGCGAAATAATGTCGGCGAAAAAAATCGTCGCCCTAAATGCAGATTCTAACCCTACAGTCCTCGACGCGACCAAGCGAATGCTAAGGAGCAAGGTCGGCTCAGTTGTCATGGTAAACAAGAACAACAGACCTGTAGGGATAGTGACAGAAAGAGATGTCCTGAGAAAAGTATCGACCAGCCGCAGAATGCTCAAAGAAGTAAAGGCAAAGGACATAATGTCCCACCCCGTCATAACGGTCAAACCCTACGACTCTGTGGAAACCGCAGCTGCAGTCATGGCAAAAATGAAAATCAAGAGGCTGGTTGTCGTAGAGCAGGACGGGTCGATGGAGGGTGTGATTTCGCTCACAGATATCACGAAAAAACTGGCCAAAATCCTGACCGATGAACAGAACCGCTTTGGCAATCTGAAAGCGTTGTTAGGCTCCTGAATGCAAAAAGTTGCTATTCGAAAAATTCGTGACTTTTTAAAATAACAGCAAGGAAGGGGAGGGCATTATCATGCGACGCCCATGCAGGCAAAATAGTGCCGCAGTTCGCGCATATTGCTCGCCGATCCCGTACGTCCATGCTGAAACTCGCATATCCGCGAGTAAGTGTCATCTGTCCATTCAACTATTTAAAGCAGCTGGCAGTATTCTCTACCCATCGTGTTAATTCATTTTGGCCTTGAGGCCATCAGCGAATTGTGAGATTAATGATCCTAAAGCGCGTTGTTACGGACCAGTCCAGTTAAACGGAATGTGCTTGCTCGAGTTTCCTTTCCTCTTCCAGCTGAATCGAACCTCTGGCGCGTTTACTTCGTCTACTTTTGCTTTGCCCCAAGTGGCAATAGTCCCAGGTCCTACTTCGCTTCCAGGGGCGTTGAGCGTCTGCACGCGTTTGCCCGGCGGAGTCATCGGGCCTGTAAGCGCCTCGACCTCTACGGCCACCTTTCCGGGTATGGTTGCACTCCAAGACGCAAGGTCGTCGGCCACTTCAAATTTTATCGGAGCAAAATTTGAGCCGCGAACCTCTTCAATCAAATTCGCAAAGTTGGCCATAAAGCCGCCAGCCTTGCCAGAAAAGATCTGCTGGAGAGCACGTCTTTGATCATCGTCAGCTCGCTCGTCAATATAAAACGCAAAGCTTGCTTTTGTGTCGCCTGCCCAGATGTTTCCTTTGAAATATGACAGTCCGAGGGTGTTCAAGCCATCAAGAGGGATTTCGCCGTACCGGCCCTTTTTGATGTGGTACGCAAGCACGCCTTCGCATTCGCCGTTCGTTGGAGCCTGCGCAAAAATACACGGACACGGAACGGTGCAGCTGCAGACGTCAAACCAGTCTCCAGAAGCAGTCCAGCTGGGAACATCGGAAGCCATGTTTCTTGATACCCGGGATGGTATTTTAAGTTGGGGTCAAGTCGGCGTCGTTGATTCTTCTATAACGACCCATAGTACGAATCGACCTAATTCCGGTTAACTCATTTATACTATAACTTCGTATAGTCAGCATCGAACATGATAAGGTCGACTGAGAATCAGAGGGAAAAAAGTGCCACACCTTTTTGCCAGGCGACAGGCTGCTTTGACAATGCGGATGTGTATCTGGTCATCAAAGAGACAGAAGAGCCGGATTACTACGAAGCAAGGGCTGATACTGGCTACCAGAAAACCGCAAAAGAAGTGTTTGATTTTGACGGATTCAAGTTGATATTATATTTGTGCAAAAGACACGACGAGGAGTTCAAATATTTGATCAAGGGTAGCGAGCTTTGGATTTCAAAGAGGCAGAGTCTTTGCTGTCCGGAAATGCGCTAGGGTCCAATACGGACCAGCTGTCTAGTTCATAGAAGTTCACTGCAAAGTTTCCGGTTGAAAATGCGCTTGCGGGAAAGGGCTGAAGCGTTGAAACAACGGCGGTGCCACTGTTGTCGCTGGCCATCTTTACCAGCCTCCGTATTTCCCTTGCCTTTAGTCGCGGTATTCCAGAGCTCGCCTTGACCTGAATATACCACAGAGCACAGGAACACGAAGCAATGATGTCTGCGGGCCCTCGGCTGCCGGGTGATAGTCGTACGTCCGTCCAGCCCGTAGACTTCAGGTAGAGGGCAACCACATATTCTGCCTCCCTGCCAAAGCTGCTCCAGGAATAATTCACGCATAAAGCCCGCGACGTGACTGCTTATAGCTGTTTTCGAATGCAACAGTTCACTGGCTACTGAAACTTCCAGACGACGCAGCCGCAGCAAGGAAATAGATAAGGATACATAAGTACATATTTGACCCGGGCGACTTTAAGCCGGTCGCGCCGATGACACGATCGTCTTATGTCACGTTAAAAGTGGGCAGATGGAACCTGGCGGATCTCGTCGCGGATCCTTCAGGGGAGGAGTTTAGGAGGCTGCTTGACTCTATCGAGTCGGAACTTGTGCAATTCGAGGGCAGGCGGCAGACCTTGACCCCAGAAATTTCGACAGCAGAGTTTGAGAGCCTAATCCATTCCGTCGAAAGCATCTCAGAGAAGGTCAGCATTGCCAGCGGGTTTGCACACCTCCAGTACTATGCAGATACTTCTTCAAGCGAAGCTTCTGCGCTTGTGACCAAGATCGAAATGATGGCCTCAAGTGTAGGCAACAGGATGCTCTTCTTTGACCTCTGGTTCAAGAAGGCCATCGATGACGCAAATGCCAACCGGCTCGTCAACTCTGTTGCGCCTGTCTACCGCGAGTATCTTAGGCACAAACGCGTCGTCGCAAGGTACGCGCTAAGCGAGCCGGAGGAAAAAATCATCAACACGCTGGAGGTTACCGGAACAAGGGCGCTTGTCAAGATCTATGACAAGATGACAAGCTCCTTCGAATTTTCCATGAAGGTCAAACGCGGCCGAAAGACTGTCGTAAAGCATTTTGACAGCAGAGAAAGGCTTGTAACGCTTGTCAGAAGCCCGGATTATGCTACAAGGGAGGCCGCCTACAGGGCCCTCTTTGAAGTCTATACGAAGAACAGCGGCGTCCTAGGTGAGATATACCAGAACGTCGTAATACAGTGGCGCGACGAAGCTGTATCGATGCGCGGCTACCAGTCTCCCATTTCTGTTCGAAACATCGCCAATAACCTAGACGACACAACGGTCAGATCGCTCCTTGCCGCTTGCAGAAAGAACTCTGTAATCTTTCAGGAATATTTCAGAGAAAAGGCGCGGATGCTCGGTCTACGAAAACTTAGGAGGTATGACCTCTACGCGCCAGTCACGACAAAGCAAGTCGCCAGCTCAAAGTTTTCTTATGGCAAGGCAATTTCAAAGGTGCTAGATACATTCGGCGACTTTGACCCGCAGTTCCGCGCCATGGCCCAGCGGGTATTTGACGAGCGCCATGTTGACTCTGAAATTAGAAAGGCCAAGAGAGGGGGCGCGTTCTGCTACACGGTTTCGCCCAAGAGGACTCCGTACGTACTATTGAATTTCGACGGACAGACAAGGGATGTTTCAACCCTGGCACACGAGTTTGGCCACGCAATCCACAGCATGCTTGCATCGGAAATGCCGATAATGGTATCGCACGCCCCGCTGCCCCTCGCCGAGACGGCATCAGTTTTTGCCGAGATGCTGCTAAATGAAAAGCTTGCTGAAGGCCTGTCCAAAAAAGAAAGGAGGATCCTGCTCGCAGAGCAGATTGACGACATGTACGCGACGATAATGAGGCAGGCGTATTTTACCATCTTTGAAGTTGACGCGCACAAGGAAATAGCAGAAAACAGCGCCACAATTGATTCAGTTTCCAAGCTGTACCTTGAGAACCTAAAAGAGCAATTTGGAAACTCGATAGTTATAAACCCGGACTTTCAGTGGGAGTGGGTGTACATCCCCCACTTTTATCATACGCCCTTTTACACCTACGCCTATTCGTTTGGCAACCTCCTAGTGCTGTCGCTGTTCCGACAATACAAGCTCGAAGGAAAGCCATTTGTGTCAAAGTATCTCAGACTCCTTTCTGCTGGAGGTTCAAGAAAACCCGAAGAGCTTCTCATGGAAGCAGGAGTTGACATCACTCAGGAACAATTCTGGCAGCAGGGCTTTGATTATGTCAGGGAAATGATACAGCAGCTGAAGACACTTGCGCAATGACGATACATTACTTGTCGTCGCAATAGCGGGCTCAATGACTGCAGGAGTCGTATTTCCTGCGCCCGGGCTTGTTGTGGAGCGGTACATCTTGGTCTGGCTTGGGGCGCTCTTGTTTCTCAACCTCATCAGGCTCAGGACGCAGGATCTCGTGTCAACGTTTACCAAGCCGCGCCAGCTAGTCATTCTATCCGCAATCAAACTGGTGGTACTCCCCGTCGCGATGTATGGCCTAGCACTTGTGGTCTATGAGCCATTTGCCCTTCCGGTGCTCTTGCTGTCAGGAATCTCTACTGGGCTCGGGGCGCCTTTTGTCGTCAACCTTATCGGCGGAAGGCTCCCGCTCGTTGTTGGCATGATAATTGCGACGTCGCTGGCTGTGCCGTTTGTGCTTCCGTTTATCGTCTACGTACTGGTGGGATCGCAGCTTGATATCCCGCTTGTGCAAATGGTAATCCTGCTCTCGGCAGCCCTTCTGACGCCGCTGGCTGCAGGGTGGCTAACCAAGAAGCGGTTTCCAGCTGCTGCGGGATTCGCAGACAAGAATTCCTTTCCCTTGTCGCTCGTCTTTATCGTGCTCATTAACTACGGCATGTTTGCCAAGTTTTCGGGCTATTTCTACAGCGATCAACTTTTCCTCTTCCAGTCCATAGCTGTTGCATTCCTGTGCTTTGCAGCCTACAGCCTCGCAGGATTTGCGTCTGCTGGCGGGAGCCGGCATGACAGGGCAGCGGGCCTTATTTCAATGACCTATGTCAACAATGTTCTTGTTGCAGTATTTGCGTTCCAGTTCTTTGGATCGCCGGTTGCGGCTCTTGCGGCGCTTTACAATATCCCGTACTATGCGGGGATCATTGCTATCAAAAGGCTAATGCCAAAATGCTGATATGCCTACTGCGACCAATTGCCGCAATGCCGGTAATTCAGGTCACAATGAGCGTGGGAAGAAGCGTCGAGCAAAAGCGCGAGCTCGTAGAAGTGCTTACAAAAGAGAGCGCCAGGATTCTTGGTACAAAAGAGGAAAGTATTCGCATCCTCATTTACGAGGTGTCAAAGGAAAACTGGGGAAACGCTGGAATACTAGGGCTTGACATGAAATGACTCTGTGCATGGGTTATTCTCTGGCAGCCTCGAGTATGGCCCTTGCCTGCTTGTAGTGGACTGCGTCTATCATCCTGCCTTCAAGGCTCACGGCTCCCCGGCCGCTGCCCTTCTCCATAGCATCGCCCAGCGCGGCAACAACCTTTCTTGCCCACTCGACCTGATTGCTGCTTGGGCGAAATACGCCGTGAACCGGCTCTATCTGGCTTGGATGGATTATGCATTTTCCGGAATAGCCAAGTCGCCGGGCTTTGGTGGCGTCCCGGGCAAGGCCGTCCAGATCGTCGATTTTCTGCCAGATCGCGTCTATGGATTCAATCCCGGCAGCCCTCGCGTCCACCGGCACCTTGGCCCGCGCATAGGAATAGCCCGCGTCATCCTCCTCGTCATAGTCCAGCTTCATGTCGTGGAGATAGTCAAAAACGCCAAAAACAAGGCAGTTTATCCTGTCATCCGCCGAAGCGATCTCGTACGCGTTAACCACCCCCTTCGCAGTCTCGATTGAGGGCATTATGAGCAGGGACGGGGCAGTTGGCCGCTCAAGCAACGATACCTGTTTCACAATTTCCACTATTTCGCGCTTGTCATTGACTTTTGGAATCACGACGCCATCCAAGCCGTCGCGGACGGCCGCCTTTAGGTCATCTGCAGCCAGGCCGGATTCCGGGGAATTTGTCCTGACATAGACAGAGGATCCATAGTCCTGCCGGCGTGAAAGCGCATCGGCAATTATCTTTCGGGCTGAGGCCTTTTCATTTACCGGAACCGAGTCCTCAAGGTCGAAACAGATAATGTCGGCGGCAAGCGTCTTGGCTTTTTCCACAAAGCGAGTGCTGTTGCCGGGCACAAAAATAAGGCTTCGGAACATGCGGAAAGGAAGTTAAAGAAAGGGTAAAAGCTTTCGCTTTTACATGCTCTGCGGAGTCGTTAGGATCTTGCCAAACTGCTGGGCGTTTGCCATCATTACATGGCCCTCTACCATGTTTGAAAAAGGCAGGACCTTGTCGATGACTGCCTTTATCTTGCCCTTGCCCATCCAGTATATGACATCTTCAAGTTCTGCTTTTGTTCCTTGTGTTGAGCCAAGCAGGTTCGTTCCCTTGAAGAAGAGATAGCGAAGGTCAATTGTAGAGTCATAACCAGTTGTGGCGCCTGTCGCGACCAGTGTCCCACCCATCTTGAGAAGCCCGACTTCTTGCGGGAATGTCGCCTTGCCGATGTGCTCAAAGACAATGTCCACGCCTTGCTTTTTCGTGATCTCACGGACCTTTTTGTACCAGTCGGCTTCCCTGTGGTTTACGGCATAGTCTGCTCCCAGCTTTAGGCATCCGTCCATCTTGTCCTTGTTGCCGGCAGTCGCAATGACTGAGCAGTTGTACAGTTTTGCGATCTGAATCCCCACCATACCTACTCCGCTTCCGCCTCCCATGATAAGCACGGTCTGGCCTGGCTTTATCTTGGCTCTGCCTACGAGCATGTGCCACGCGGTCATGCCGACCATCGAGATGGCCGACGCGTCGTTGAAAGACACGTTGTCAGGAATCTTGGCAACGTTTACTTCCGGAAGGTGTGTATATTGTGCAAACGCTCCCCAGAGAGGTCCTGTCTGAAATCCCCAGATGGTCCTGTCGTTGCAATCATATTCTCTGCCCGAGGTACACATGTCGCAGACACGGCAGCTCATGTTGGAATGCGATACTACTCTATCACCTGGCTTGAATTTGGTGACGTCTGATCCCACTTCGACTACGGTCCCAGCGGCATCGCTTCCCGATATGTGTGGAAGTGGCGTCTTGACGGGGTCGCCCCAGATTGCCCACAGGTCGTTGTAGTTGTAGGCTGCCGCATCAACCTTTATCATGACTTCATTTGGCTTTATCTTGGGAACATCGATATCTTCAATCTTGACAACTTGTGTCGGATCCTTGTTGTACTCTCTGAATACTGCTGCCTTCATGAAGCGAGAAGAACTTTCCAGACCTTAAATAGTTAACTATCAGGAGAAAATGATACTGCACTATTGTGCTTACCGGCGGTCTATCTTGAAGTCCCTTTTTGGCTGCTGGATTCTAAGCAGGAGCTGCTTTAGTTCCTCGTCGGAAAGCGGCCGATTGATCCTTCCCGAAGAAGCAGCATTGATGAGGTAATTCTCGACAGCGGCAGCCAGGTCTGGCTTGACTAGCCGGACATTCATGAGGCGCTGCCTTGCTTGGGGGTCGAGTACCACTTGGAGCACCCGCGCCCGCATAGCGGTCGCTTCGGCTTCTCTCTGTCTTGCCTCTTCATCATTGGGTTGATGGGGTTGTGGATACGACATAGTATCATGCGTAGCGCTGAAGCTGAGGAGCGGTCTTTATAAGCTCCTTGTGGATTTCTGTTGCAAGCCTATCCAGCTTTTTCATGCCCTCGCTTGAAACGATCCTGCCCTTTCCATGGATCTTTACCAGGTAGCCCGAAGCCTCCAATTGATGCATAGCTTTTCTAATGATGGCGCCGCCGCTGTCCTTGTGGTGCGCCAAATTGTAACCAATCCGCTTTCTGCCGCCGTATGCCACCTGAAGATCGGAAACGCCGAGCGGGCCGTGAAGGTAAATCTTTCTCAAGAGTGAAGCGCACCTTGTAAACCACCAATCCTTGTTCTGGGGCATCCTTTCGGCGTGAGGACCTGTCTTGACAAACGCCGACCAGGATGGCGGCTCAATCTTCTTATCCTTTTTAAGCTGCTCGGCTAGCTTTGAAATCAGCTCGTCAGCCGGAACGTCGTAAACCTTAGCCATGTATCTGGCAATTTTGCGAAATCCCTTATAAATTGATATTGGGACGAGGAGATGCCAAGTTTGGTTTGCCATCCATACACTTTGATAATTCTGAGCACGCCATGCGAGCCTAATCCAGACGTATTATTTCGGATCCAAAACTTTGAAATCCTTATAATCATCGACTGCGACCTTCGCCCTGTGAGATTCATAATTAGAGCTTCCGTTCCTACAGAAGCAGGGAACAGAATGATGAAGGATCCAAACGGCTTCAAACAAATCGAATCCTACATACAAAGCGTAAAGCCAGAGGCGTCGTATTTTTTTGAAGCGGGAGGCGACAGAACAATGGTCTTTATTGTGAACATGGAGCGCACTGATCAAATGGCTGTTATTGCTGAACCTCTGTTTATGATTGGAGCCAAGGTCGAGTTCCATCCCGTCATGCTGCTGGAAGACCTGAAGAAAGCAGGAGAGAGTATGCATCATTAAGGCAAAAATCTGCCTAGTGTACTATCAATTCGGGGCAAGTGGTCCCTTCACTCACACCCCATGAAATGCTGCCGAGCCTTTAGCCTCCGGACATCGCTCAGACCCACCGCATTCGTATCGCTTTATCTCTGCTCAGGATAACGTGATTTCATATCC
>JAKEIF010000024.1 GCA_022545875.1 Nitrososphaera sp. | reverse complement strand
AGTGGTCAGAGCATCCTTTGGCAAAGGCAATCATGCAAGCGTCAAAGTCTAAGGGAGTCCAGCCGTCCGACGTTGAAGATTTTCAGATGACTCCAGGAATGGGTGTCTTAGTTGCCAGCAAGGGAAGGAAGATCAGAGTCGGCAGTCCGGATTTCATACGCTCGTCGGGGATCAATCTTGAAAACCACACTTCCGCTGACCTAGCCAAACTACAGAGGGAAGGCAAGACCGCAGTTTTGGTATCTCTGGACTCTGCTGTCGTAGGCATCGTTGGCTTGCAGGACATGGTCAAAAGTGGCACAAGGGAAGCGGTCGCCAGACTAAAGGTGCTGGGAATAGAGCCAATAATGCTTACGGGAGATAATCATGAGACAGCCAATATCGTGGCACGCAGCATCGGAATAGATCGCGTTTACGCGGGAGTATTGCCTTCTGGAAAAGTTGATGTCGTGAGGAGTCTTCAGAAAGGACCTACAAAAGTAGCAATGATAGGGGACGGGTTCAACGATGCCCCGGCGCTTACGGCTGCTGATGTCGGAATAGCGATGGGCGCAGGGACTGACCTTGCGATTGAAGCAGGAAGCGTTGTCCTTGTGAGTGACAACATTTCAGATGTTGTCGCCGCAGTCCAGATTGCCAGGAAGGTAGTCTCTAAAATAAAGCAGAATCTTGTTTACGCGTTCATGTGCAACATAGTGCTAGTCCCAGTGGCTGCCTTTGGGTTTCTGTACCCCGCACTTGCAGGCCTGGCAATGGCTGCAAGCTCTGTCTCAGTGACTGCGAGCTCCCTTGCACTGAAGCGGTGGAACCCAAAATGACAAAAGTACTGCTTACCCTAACTTCAGCGAAATTTCTTCCCCCATACCAATGGGAACGGTCACGGATTGCACGCTCGCTTTCCTCCGAACATGTGAGGCATACTTGTTCATATGCGGCCTAAAATGCACTGGCAAAAGCATATTGTCAGCCGTGATGATGCCTCCTGTTCTGACCATTGGAAGTGTCAGGTCAAAGTATTTTAAAATATTCTCCTTGTCCGCATCGATGAAAACAAAATCAAAGCGGTTTGCGGTACGGCGCAGTTCCCTGAGGATATCGACCGCTTTACCCTCCATTATTGTTGTTATGTTCCGCACGCCTGCCTTCTTGAAATTTTCTTCTGCCCAGCTGACTTTGGAAGGATTCGATTCGATGGTAACAATGGAAGGCCGCCTTCTGTTGCCAGCAGTGGAGAGGAGCGCGTCAGCAAACCACAGTGTCGAATAACCCGACGATGTCCCTATCTCAAGAACGCGACTTGCTCTGATTGCCTTCAGCAGAATGGAAAAGAAGATTCCCGTATCAGGAGTTATGGCAAGCATTTCGCGGTCAAGAAGCACTCTTGACTTGCTGCTCCTTTGCCTATCTGACTCCTTGCCAAGCAGTGTCAGCACATCGAGAATTCTCTTTTTCATAAGCACCCCGTCTGGCTCTTATTTCAATCCGCTTTCCGCTTCGACAGGGATAACAGGTTTATTCGTTCTGCATCTTCGTTGGCCTGCAGCACTGACTCCTGTTGTTTTTGGAGCTGTGCCTTGCGCTTTTTGACAACCGTCATAATGGCATCCACAGAACTGCTGCCATCACTATCAGCGGACAATGGATGCAGAAAACTCAATTCCGACTTTTAACTGTTCCACATCGTTTGACGATAATGAACACTTTTATCGAGAATGAATCAAAGATTGATGATGAAAGTTGTTGATCTTGGCAAGCCTTCTCTGAACAAGCCCATAATGATTACAGCGATGCAAGACATGGGCAATGTTGGAAGCATCGCGATTGATTTTATCAACAAGAGCATGGCTACTGATTGTTTTCGATACATATCTCCGCCATTTCCAAATTACGTCGTAGATAACGGCGGGTACATCGAGTTTGAACGCCATAAATGGGAGTACAGGCATGGCGACAGCCTTATCGTATTTGGAGGCGGCGTGGGGCAGCCTGAAACCAATCAGGAGCTCTACGAGCTATGCCAGGACGTGATTGGAGTCGCAAAGGAGTATTCCGTACAGCTGATCTACACCCTGGGAGCATTTCACACCAGCAGGGACTATGAGAAGTCCCCGATGACTCTGGTCACCAGCACTTCACAGGAGCTGACCCAAAGGATCTCGGGCCTTGGATTGTCTGTCACTCCGGGTTCTTCACTAATCACAGGTTTTAACGGGCTTATGCTGGGCTTTGCGAAGGAGAATGGACTTCAGGGGATCGGGCTTTTCGCAGAGATCGACAACCCGCAAATTCCACAGTATAGGTCAGCAAAAAGCCTGCTCATGACGCTTGAGAGACTCACGTACCAAAAGTTCAGGGGCATTGAAGAGCTTGACGAAATAGCTGGCGCGGTCGACGATGAGATCGAGCGCATGAAAGGATCCAATGACAATAGCTCTTCTTAGCGACGGTCCAGATGAATTCCAGATTTTATCCTGTCCGCCCTTCTGCATATCATCTTGAACGAGTCCAGAACATCCTGCTCGATAATGCCCGGCAGGTGTTCAATATTGGGAACATAATTGTTTAGAACATAGAGTTCCTTGATTCGGGTTTCTATTTGGATATGTGGTGCGTCAAGTTCATCGCTCTCGGACTTGTTTACTACCTGGAGCAATTCGGCCAACCTCTTCTGCGCCTCTGTTTCCAGAGGATATCTTCCCGAGCGGATAGAGTCTTGTATCATTGTACACAACTGGGAGACCTTCATAATCAGATAGATCAAGTTTTCACCCATCTTAACTCTTGCCAAAGAGTTGCGAAAGAATGCGACAAAAATGATATCTGCGGATGATTTTTAGCCGATATCTAGGACCAAAGCCCCGAGTCTTGATGCGACTGATTTGAGTTAGTCATTCATACATACTTCCTCAAGATTCCTAAACTCTCGGCGGAAAATGGGAAAGCAGCCAGACTTTACGATAACGAGACTTTTGGGGCTGACTTCAAAAGGT
>JAKEIF010000240.1 GCA_022545875.1 Nitrososphaera sp. | reverse complement strand
CTGTCCTCCCATCCAAAGTCACTCTCTGGCCTGACCTGAGCGCAGGGTGGATCTGGGTGCTGCCTCTGACCATTGCCGGTAGCGCTTCTCTCAGCCCATAGGCCAATCCTACGCCAAGGCCAATCGCCACCGCTGCTGCAAGGCCCCATACCATGGCTGATATTACAGAGTTCAGAATCACTTCGCCTATCCTAAGCTGTGTAGTTGCTACTACCAGTACGACTGCGTAAAGAACAGCTGTCGCCCCAAGAGCTATGGCCTTCCCTCCAACCATTCCCCTTGCCGGGAGCTCTCGCTGCATCCATCTTCCGACAAAGTCAGCGATAAGCGAGCCTATCACCAGTATGATGACAAATGCAACAACATTTGGTATCCATAGCCAGACTGAATTGACTGCCTGTGATAGCTGTTGGAATTCAAGGACGTTTACTGCTGCGGATATAAAGAACAGATAGACAAACCAGCGAGCTGCAACAGTCACGATTCTGGTCAAGTTCCAGCCTGCATTTGAGACTGACTCCCCAATCCCGGTCTTTCTCCAGTAATTGTCCAACTTCATCTTTTGCGCGACTTTCTTCACAACCCAGCCTATGGCCCTGCCTACGATCAGGCCTATAGCGAGTAAAACAACGGCAGCAACAATCTTGGGAGCAGCTTGTGCGACTGTTGACGCAAAATCGCCTAATGCGTTAGTTATCGGGGCAGTGAACGTTTCCAGACTGAGCTGCTGTAGCGTCACTGCAAGTAGATGAATAACCTGACTTACTTCGGAAATGTACATGACGTCATAATGATCTTAAATTATTTAAATTGGAGATCAACTTGATGCGTGGTTTATCTACCATCATTTTCGAAGGGAAGAGAATACGTACGCGACGACATAGGCTCAACGCCTTTGTCTCTTATCATTGCGAGTATCCGTGCGAAGTTGCCAGTCACCCTTGACATTTCTTTGGACAAGCTCGCCTAAGTCGTCTTTAGGAAAGAGCTGCTCGACTAGGTGCTCTTTGGTCTGTACGCGTAGTTATGCCAGAGTAGTTCGGCTTCAATTTTTTTCGTACCAGACAATAGCTCCTCAAGAGACGTTAGACGTTGCACTGCTTCCGGATCGGATCTCAGCTCTGCATACTTTTTCAACATCTTGACCTTCTTCAAGACATCCATTACCTCACCCTTGTCAACACCGTGCTTCATGTCATAATCCAGCTGCTTTACACACTGGGTAATGCTGCCGTACCTCTTGTGATTTCTTCTTTCAAATGCGGTTGCATCAGAAGAGAGCCCCTTTACAAAACGGACAATTACCTTTTCCGAGTGTTCAAGATGCCATTCCTTCATAGCAAAACTGTTGGACTTCATTAGATGGAATCTTGTACAGTAAGATCATATATATTTCATATAGCAGGAACTGTAGCCAGATTCCATTCTACCATCGTCCTAGCTCGGACAATAGTCTCGCAGGCGCAAAGCTGTGAAATCTCAAAATGTCATATTTTGGCCGCATTGATTTCGAACTGAACCAACCCGTGCTATAGAAGCTATTGGGGAAGCCTCGTCGGTCTCTCGGTTCCTTTCCTCATTGCCTGCCATATGCCCAGTCCCATGATTATGTACCCCACGATAATTACTCCGAGAAAGGATCCCGAGATGGACCCAAGCCCGCCCTCTGACATTGCCGACGCCGCGAGGACGGCAGTCCCCGTGATCGCCCCGCCTACTATCAACAGAGTCGCAGTTATCCTACTCCTAGCCTTAATGTTCATTCCAAATGCTACAAGAAACAGCACGATTGAAGATGTACCAAAGATCATTCCCCTTAGGGCCTCGCTCATGGGTAGAAAGCCTGTCCCGTCTTCGCGCCCCCCAGCATTGGCCACAACAGCGTCGGCGATATAGATAAGAAGGATAATCATCGCAATCGCTGCTACGATTTCCGAAGCAGTTCGCGTCACGGTCTTGGTCTGGGTGCTCACAGTATGACTAGTGCCATTCCAAGCATAAAAAGGCTCACGCATAGAGAATAATTCTGCCGCCGGGATCCGACATGGATTGGCTGGATTGTCGGACTTTTCCGGCGACACGCTTTCACCTGATGCTTCCGTCACGAAGCTTGCAATTAGTTTCACGTTTTATTTTTAAAGCCTTGCTTACAGGTCGATACTTATCCAAGGATCAGTGCTTTAACTCTAGAACCTTGTCAAGTGTGCTTGACTATGCATATATTCGTGATCACATGATATAAAAATCCATAAAACCCTATCTACAAAGTGACAAATTACAAGAGCCTGTGCGACGAGGTTCTCGCCCTCGATAGCATCATACGATACTGCGGCCTCGCTGATCATCTGGGCACGTTATTGGCTAAATCGTTTCGTCCGGGTCTTGTGCCGTTATCATCTCCCGATGAAACCGAAAAGTACACAATGCAGGCAATACAGCGGACCGGCGCTATCCAAGGCGGCTCCAAAGTTGGCCGACTTCAATACGTGATAGGAAAATACGAGAACCTTGTCCGCGCAACAATCCCTGTAGTTTCTGAGAGTAATAACAAGTTCTACCTTATGCTTTCATTTGACCTAGGCTCGAATCCTGTCATGATAATAGAGGACAAGGTCCTCCGTAGCGTAGAACAATACAGACAACAGCTCTAAGTCATATTCTATGTCTAGTATCCTATTCGAAGCAGATTCGCAATATTACAGGATATCTAGTACCTCTCTTAGAGGATAGGATATGTCTGGCACGCTTTCTGAACATTGGCTAGCTTGCAATGGGATCAAGACGCGGTACCTGGAGGCAGGAAAAACCAAGCCAAGGTCTATTATGTTTATCCACGGCTTGGGGTCATCTGCAGACAGATGGCTTGATATTCCACTGGCGATGTCAATGTATTACCATACACTAGCAATTGATCTGCCGGGGTTTGGAATGGCGGACAAGCCACAAGTCGGCTTTGCGTATTCTATTGTAGAATTTGCTACTTTTGTATCGCAAATGATTCGAGAGTTGGGCGTGGATGCACGGAAGACTACT
>JAKEIF010000239.1 GCA_022545875.1 Nitrososphaera sp. | reverse complement strand
TGGACGTACAACGGGTCTCCCGTCACCATCAGCATCCTGATCAGGCAGGACGATGCATCTAGAAAGTCGCTGGGGGAGGTAATTGCTTCTGAGCTCGAAAACATCGGGTTCACAGTGGAAAGAAACTATGGCGATCTGAACAAGGCCAATACTATCGTGTATGGTTCCAACCCCGCTGAACTCCAGTGGCATCTGTACACGGAGGGTTTTGCAGGCACGGCCGCCTTTGTAAAATACAATCCTGTCGTTCCTGCGCAGATGTATGCCCCTTGGTACGGAAGGATGCCTGGCGGCCAGAACCCCGCTTTTTGGACATACCAGAATGCCACGCTGGACGAAGTCACGCAAAAGATCCTCTACTTTAATTTCACCTCAGAGCAGGAAAGGAATGAACTTGTAAGGACGGCCGTAAAGATGGGGATGCAAGAGTCCGTCAGACTTTTTGTCGCACAAAAGACGGATCCCTATGTTGCTTCTGCAGACATTGTCGGACTAGTCAATGATTTTGGAGCCGGAATTACGAGCAAATACGCTATTGCAAACGCACGCCATGCAGACGGTGGTAGAACACTTGACATTGGAGTCAAGCAAATCCATCAGGGCTCATGGAACCTCATCGCCGGACTGCAGGACACGTACAGCAGAGACATCTATTCATCAGTGGGAGATAGCGGCTCATTCAGGCATCCATATACCGGAGAGATAATCCCCATGAGAACGGAATGGACCAATGTCACAACTGCAGGGCCCCTAGACAGGCTTGGCGTGGAACCGGGCGCAGTCGAATGGGATGCGGCATCGCAGGTCTGGAAGAGCGCGGAGGAGGCAGAGTCAATCAGCAAAGTAACCTTCACTCCCCTCTACTCCAACTGGCACCATGGGGTTCCCATGGATATCTCTGACTTTATGTTCACTGAATACTTTGCTTACGAGTGGGGCACCAACACGACTAGCGCGACAGAGAGTGACAGGACATACGACCCGGAATTCTCATCGCAGGCTGCAGTTGGGCTGCAGTATCTAAAGGGAGTCAAATTCAGCCCCGCCGAGATCACCACCTTTATCGATCTCTGGCATTACGACCAGACAGAGATCGCTGATTCTGGCGTGTTCTGGGTTACAGAGCCCTGGGAGCTGACCGCTGCCGCAGAACGGGTAGTTGTCGACGGCAGCCTCGCATTTTCTAGAAGCGAAGCGACAGCCAAGGGCACGATATGGTTTGACCCTATCGTCCGGGACCACGCTGAGATGATAAGAGATGAATTGCAAAGGATGAAGCAAGAAAACTTTGTACCACCTGCTCTGCGCGAAATCGTTTCCCCCGATGATGCGGCAAGGCGTTATGATGCCGCCATTGACTGGATTGATACTCATGGCCACGCGGTGATAAGCAATGGAGGATTTTATCTAGATAATTATAATACGGCTGGTAATGTGATAACGATAAAGGCATTCAGAGATCCGTCTTATCCGTTTGAACAGGGGCACTGGTCGCATTATCAGGAACCTCTACTTGCTGACATTAGCAGGGCAAACGTTCCAAGGTCCGTGACAATAGGTCAGCCGGCGACGGTGACACTTGACGTAACTGTTGCTGGAGAACCCAGTAACCAGGCTGACGTAAGCTATTTTGTCTCTGACAGGTCTGGCTCATCCATAATAAAGGGCCAAGCAAGCCCTGGCGACGTTGGTCAATTCCGATTTGAACTATCCGGCGAAGATACGCAGAAACTCTCTCCTGGCCCGAACCAGCTGAGGATATTTGCAACTGGAAAGGAAGCTATACGGTATGAGGTTTCAACATATACCATCTTGGCCGGATCAGCGGCTGGCACAAGTAACTCGACGACAAATAGCACCAGCAACAATACCACTCCATCGCAGCCCCCCCAGCAGCCCTCCGGCTGCCTTATTGCAACAGCAGCTTATGGTTCTGAGCTGTCCCCACAAGTGCAATACCTTCGCAACTTTAGAGAACAATACATACTCTCAACTGCCGCCGGCTCTGCCTTTATGAGCACCTTTAATTCGATATACTATTCATTTAGCCCCCAAGTAGCTGACTATGAGCGGGAGCAGCCTTGGCTTCAGTCAATAGTAAAGGCAGGACTCTATCCGCTGTTTGGGATATTGATGATGTCTGAGCGGGCTCATTTTGGTGCTGGAGGGGGTGAGATGGGAGCGGTAATGGCAGGAGTGATTGCCAGTAGCCTCATAGGCGCGACTTATCTCTTGCCGGCTGGAATTGGCATAACCAGGAAGATTGGCACAAAGTGGATTTTGCTGTCACTGGGTTCATCAGGAGCGTTGCTGTTCACCGCAGTGGTTGCGGTCCCTGCACTGCTGCCGCATAGCACGGCTGGCTTTGTACTGGTCCTGGCAGGGTCTGCCGCACTCTTGGCTGCAAAGCCATTGTTGAGAGTGTTCAAAAGAAACTAAGCGGCTTATGTCACTATCTTGCCCAGCGTGCGCTTTTTCACCGCAATCTTGACCTCGCGCGCAATTCGTCTTCCCATGCTCATTGGCTCGTCATACAAAAGTCCCGAGTATGGAGAGCCATCAAGATACAAGTTGGTGCCTGCCACGATCCTCGCAGAGAATTCAAAAGTCGTGAACCTCCCTTCGCTGTCGTACACGCCTTCGAGGCAGAACGGGCCCGGCATTCCAGGGGGGACAAGGCGCTCTGACGCGTCCACAAAGTTTTGGCCCATCTTGTAGACCTCATCCAAAAGCGACTCTCTTAGCACCAGCGGCAGGTTTCCGATGACTGTGTATGAAGGTTCGGCTCCCGCGCCGAGCTGCTGTTTTGCCGGGATCCTGCCAATGCCGTCAATGTCGGATTCGTACCTTCTATCGATTCCCAAGAGCTCCAATTCTTTCGTCAGAGGAGAGTAAAAGTATTGCAGATAGACGGTGACTCCCCGGATGAATTCCTGGATATACAAATCCTCCTCGCCCTTTATGGCCTTCTGCTCGATTAGCCTCCTTGCGCCTTCCTCAAAGCTCTCCCGGTTCCAAGCAAGAAAGTATCCCCTGCCACCTGCCGCTCCGTGCAGTTTTACTATGCAAAGGCCGGGAATATCGTGCTTTGATTTGATTGCCTGCGGCGTCCTGAGGCCCGCTTCCTGCATGAGTTTTTCTTTCATTTCTCTGTCGGCTTCCCACCGCAGGATCCACTTGTTTCCAAAGATGGGAGTGTCGATTTTTTCAATCTGGTCGCTTGACATCTGGGAGATCAGCGTTCCGTGCGGAATCAAGACTGCATTCTCGCGCTCCAGTCTCTTCTGGCAAGAGCTGCCGAGTATTTCAGAAAAGTTGTCTACTTCGATTATTTCCTCGATAAACGGAAACCGCCTGTAAAGACCAAGGCGCTTCCGTTCAGATACCAATATCGTCCTAAAGCCTTCGTCCTTTGCTCCCTTTAGCACCTGCAGCGCGCAATGCGAGCCTAGCGTAGCAATCGCGGGCTTTCTGCCGGTTGCTGCTTTTCTAGCCAAGACGGCTGTGTGTAGTTTTTGGGAGGTTAAAATCCTTCGCGCCAAAGAAACGATGGCAATTTTATATCAGGATACAAAGTATGAAGGCGTGCACGACAGGATAGCTCACACGGCAGAGCACGCATTCATAGGAGCCTTGCAGAAAATACTTGGTCAAACTCTGCAGGTCCGAAAGGTTGAGCACAAAAAGTCTGGCAATACCGCGTTTATCATTATCTCCGACCTTGAGCTTCAAACAGTCCTTGACGCCCAAGAGAACGTAAATGAGCTGATTGAGCAGGGCAGAAACATCACCGAACGGAAATTTGGGTCGATAGAGGATGCAATAAATGCGTATCCACTTCTGAGGGCAAACAAGGCGAGAATAAGCGGGGAGGTGCGGGTAGTAGAGATTGAAAATCATGACGTTGCGGCCTGCGCACTGGAGCATGCAGGGACCTTGCGCGAATGTGAGTTCTTCCTCGTTACGCGACTGTCAAAGAATGGAAGCGAGTATGAAGTAGACTTTCTTGTCGGCAAACCGGCAAAGGATGCCGCGCGGTCTTTATCTGCTAGGTTCATGCGCCTTTGCATCGAGCTTGGAGCAAACATCAACACCGTCGAAAATACGGCAATGAAGCTAAAGGGAGAAGCCGACACCTTGCGCCAAAAGCTGAAGTCTGTTAGCCTTGAAAAGCTGGCAGCCATTGTTCCAGGCAAGATCGGCAAATTCACCTTGCTAAAAGGTGTATTCTCTAACCTTGACGATGACCAAATCGTAGAGTTTGCTGGAGAAAGGACAGATGATGAAAACGTGCTGGTCCTTATCGCGAATGTGGGTCCGGAAATAGCGAGAGTGGTCTTTGCAAGAAATGAAAAATCAAGTGACTTGGATTGCAGCGAGCTATTCAAGCAGGTAGTAAGGGCGGACGGCCGCGGCGGAGGCAAGCCCCATTTTGTCACGGGCGTCATAAAAAGAGAGGCGCTCGATAGACTGATGAACGAAATGACTGAAGAAATAGTAAAGTCAGCATGAATATAGACGAGGAGTGTAAGGTTAAATTAACCTCATCGGTACAAGCAGTGTTCAATTGGGCGACATGCTACAAGAAGAGGATCTCGGAGACTGGAGGAGGACGCACTATTCATCAGAGATCAGCCCTTCTGTCGCAAGCGACGGTACCGAAGTTGTTGTGATGGGATGGGTCTCTAGCGTTCGTGACCACGGCAACATACAGTTTATCATTATAAAGGATCCCCAAGGTGAAACCCAAGTTACGGCAAAAAAAGGCGACTGCAGCGATTCCCTTTTCCAGATCGCCAAGGAAGTCAAAGAGCACAGTTCAATTGCAGTGCGCGGCAAACTTAGACCGCAGGAGAAAGCGCCGAATGGGGCCGAGCTAGTGCCGGTGGAACTAAAGGCTTTTTCAATAGCCAAGAAGGCTGCGCCATTTCTTGTCCAAGGAAAGACGTCTTCTGTTGGAATTGACACGAGGTTAGATCTCAGAGCCGTAGACCTCCGGCGGAGCTATCTAGGATCAGTCTTTAACATTCGCCAGACGGTCTTGAACGCCGTCAGGGAGTTCCTAGCGAGACAGGACTTTATCGAAGTAAATACGCCCAAGATGATCGCGACTGCGACGGAGGGAGGCGCTGCGCTATTTCCGATATTCTATTACGACAGGGAAGCATTTCTTGCACAAAGCCCGCAGCTTTACAAGGAGCAGCTGACTATGGCGTTTGAGAGCGTGTTTGAGATTGCCCCAATATTTCGGGCCGAGCCTTCAAGGACAAACAGGCACCTGTCTGAAGCGATCTCGATAGACGTTGAGCGGGCATTTTTGGACTATAACGACATCATGTCGCTTTTGGAGCGGATGATCTTGAGCATTATCGGATCGATAAAGGAGAAGAATGGGCAGGATCTAAAGCTGATGGAGATCGAGCTGCCTGCAGTCGAGCTTCCGTTTCCAAAGTATTTGTATTCTGACCTGATAGACAAGTTACAGGAGGCCGGCGAGCGGATCCAGTGGGGCGACGATATTTCGCCCCAGGTTTTAAAGAGCCTCCAGGACGAAAGGTTCAACGGATTCTATTTCATAGTTGACTGGCCTACGTCAACCAAGCCGTTCTATGTAAAGCCGTCTGCTGTTGATTCGGGAAGGGTATGCGAGTCTTTCGACCTGATGTTCGGGCCGCTAGAAATGTCATCTGGCAGTACCAGAATAAACAGGAAGGACCAGTTGGTTGAGCGGATGACAAAACAAGGCCTAAAGCCTCAGGCATTTGACTATCATCTTAGAGTCTTTGATTACGGTGTCCCTCCACACGCGGGCTTTGGCCTCGGGCTTGAGAGGCTATTGATGGCTTTGG
>JAKEIF010000238.1 GCA_022545875.1 Nitrososphaera sp. | reverse complement strand
TACTCTCTATTATTGACGACGACACATATGTTCTGCTAGTTTCTGACCACGGAACTGCCAGCATGAAGGGGGCCTTTTGTATAAACGAATGGCTCATTGAAAAGGGATATCTCGTCTTGAAAAAGTACCCTGATTCGGTCACTGACCTTGACAAATGCGAAGTCGACTGGGACAAGACAACTGCGTGGGGCTGGGGAGGATACTATGCAAGGATATTTTTCAATGTCAAGGGTCGAGAAGAGCAAGGAACGGTAGATCCGGCAGAGTTTGACAAAGTCAGGGACAAATTGATGGCCGACCTGAAAGCAATTGCAGGCCCAAAGAACGAGCAGTTTGCTAACAGAGTTTTCACGCCAGAGCAAGTTTATGATGAATGCAATGGCGCAAAACCCGACCTGATGGTGTACTTTGATGACCTCTATTGGCGGTCTGCTGGCACAATCGGGCACAAGTCGCTCTACCTCTCCGAAAACGACACGGGGCCCGACGACTCCGTCCACTGGTGGGACGGGGTATTTGTCCTCTATAACAAGAAGAAAAGTTTGAGCAGCTCTGGCAGCCAAATGCGAAGGTTGAGCATCTACGACGTGGCGCCGACGATTCTAGAATTCATGGGTTCAGAGGTTCCAAAAGACATGAAGGGAAAGGCCATCAAGGAGGTGCTTGCGTAATGACAATTCTGCCGCCGCAAATGGTGTTGTGGCTCACAGGGCTTTCTGGTTCGGGAAAAACGACAATAGCGCGGGCTCTAAAGCCACGCCTCGACGAACTAGGCTACAAATGCGAAGCCCTGGATGGCGATGTTGTAAGAAAGGAGCTCAGTCCAGACCTCGGATTTACAAAAGAGGACCGTGAAACTCATGCGCGCCGAGTCGTATACCTCTGCAAGCTCCTGTCTAGGAACGGAATTCTGCCAATTGTCTCTCTTATTTCTCCGTATCGCAATTTCAGAGCGTACGCAAGAGTCGATATCGAGTCTGAGGGCAGCAAGTTTGTTGAAGTCTACGTAAAGTGCTCTTTGGATTCTTGTATAAAGCGAGATCCAAAAGGCCTCTACAAGAAAGCACTTGCGGGCGAAATAAAAGACATGACGGGGTTGCAGGACCCTTACGAAGAACCTCTGAATCCCGACCTCACAGTCGACACTGATGCTATGAGTCTAGAAGATTGCACAAGCGCGATCTTGAGTCAGCTGGAGCGTCTGTCCTTTGCTACATATGCATAAGACGCTTTCAGCCAAACATTGCGAGAAGAGTAATGGTGACAGAGTGTAAATGGATCGAATCGTCGCAATTGCCAGTGCATTATCACCGCTTGATTTTCAGATTGGCTGCCTGGGAACGCTTTCCAAATACGTCAGTAGAGGAAGCGAGCTGAGTGTTATTATCGCAACAGAAAGAAAAGAGGGAGCAGCCCACAATAGGGAGCAACAGCACCAAACGCAGAAAGACAGTACTATCACGATGATAGAGAGAACTGCCACAGTAGAAGGGCAGATTGAAAAGTCGTGCAAGGCTATAGGCGCGTCGCAGATCCTTTTTGCAGAACAATTCGATCACTCTGTCGTGTCCCAAGCCAATGTCGATGTTCTGCGGTCGCTTACTGAGGCAATAAATCCCTCAGTCGCCATGATTCCGTTCTACAAATCAAGTGCGCCTATCATGCGGGTGGTCGGGAGGTCTGCATTGCTTGCAAGCAGGTGGGTTCAAAATGTACTGATGTATGATATTGACATCGGAGCAAAGTCTGCTTTTCGGCCAGGGATATTCAGCGTGCTTTCGCCGGAGCAATTTGAATCAAAAAAGTCCATCATCTCTAATTTTAGCGAAGTTGGAAAATTGGAACTATCCCAAGACGAGGGCCAAAAGAGAGTAAAATTTTTGCAGGCAACCCAATCGGCCAACGTCTTGGACGATAAGGGCCTTGTCGAAGCATTTCAAAGCCACAGGCTGTTGCTACTCTCCTCATCTGCAAACAAAGAGAGGAATAACCGGGGCAGCTTATTTCAATGACTCTGCCTTGCATAGTGCCATCAGCAGGGGTCAGATTGTAAGAATTGAGAATCCTGTGCATAGCAGCGCACCCTGATGACGCGGAAATAGGGATGGGCGGTACAATTGCAAGGCATGTTGACCGGGGTGACGACGTGTATATTTTGACATGTACACTCGGCGGTGTTCATGGAGATCCCCAAGCCCGAATGAAGGAAGCACAGGCGGGAACACGGATCCTTGGGGTGAGTAATGACCGACTGAAGTTTCTGGATTATCCTATTTCCAAACTTAATAATCCTTCCGCTGGCTTGTCACAAGTTCTCAAAGAGCACATTGATGACTGCAACCCTGACAGGATTTATGTTCACAGTCCAGAGGACTACCATCAAGTGCATGTTACCATAGGTGCCACAGTTTTGCGGTTAGCGAAGTTAGACGACGGGCTTCGGGAGGTTTTGTGCTACGAGGTCATCTCGTCGACTTCCCGTGATTTCAAGCCAAACGCCTTTGTAGATATCACCAACTATATGGATCTAAAAGTACGGAGCATACTCGCCCACAAAAGTCAGTCAACGCGACTGTATACACAACCAAACGTGATAAGAGCACTTGGCAACATTAGATATGCCCGAGAAAAGGTTGGCACAGATCCCGAGGGGATGGCTGAGGGCTTTGAGATTGCAAAGTATGTGGTCTAGGCCGTAGGTGCTTTGTAGTGCCCCCTTTACGCAAAGAGCTCGTGAATCACCCTTCCTTCACTATGCTTCGGAGCTGGTATTCCAAGTATATGCGAGATGGTAGGAGCAATGTCTACCATCTTGACAGCTTTTTTCAGGACATGGTCTTTCTTTATCGTCGGACCCCATGCAATAAGCACCGACCTTATCGAACCAAATTCTCCCAAGTCTACAGAAGGAAGCTGCTGTCCGTGAATGCTTCCGTCCGGTAGACCTGTATTGAGATTTTCAAATAGGTCTCCGCTAAACTTCATTCTGTTGTCCGGCACATAGACTGGGTTGACGGCTGTAACGACATCGCCAGTCCGTTCCCCCGAAAGGCCGAGGAACTCAGAATCCCTATTGCTCAGAGCAAGGCGGAACGGCCTCCTCCCATTCAACGGGTCTTTGACATCGTAAAGGATTTCTATTATGCGATCGACAAGGTCCTCATACTCCTTCCCCGGTTTGACGGAACCCTCTGGATCTCTTCCTTTTAGGTTAACATAGACGCTGACCATTCCCTGGGCAAAGGCTTGCGTCTTGCTCCAGTCTACAGATACCTTGCCTGTGGACTGGTCGCGCTTTAGTTTTATCAGGCCCTGCTCATACAGGTACTGGTTTATGAAGAACCTTCGCTTGCCCATGACATGACCATGATCGGATATCACGAAAGTATGAACATCGTCGTGGCCATTGCTGCCATCAATCGTGTCATTTGCGGTTGCAATGCCAGATGACTTGGCTATAC
>JAKEIF010000237.1 GCA_022545875.1 Nitrososphaera sp. | reverse complement strand
TATTCTTCTGTCTCTTCGGATTCATCCTCAACTTCATCAGAAGCCGCCGCAAGGGAAGCCTTCTCCTGAGCCGCCTGCTTGCGCAGGTGGGAAGTAATGTAGCCGGCGAGTTCGTTTCGCAGAACCTTAGACCTTACAATAGCAAGATCGTTGAGAGCCTTCTTGTTAGAATCAAATTCCAACCCAAATTTTTCTGGGTGCGTCTGGAGCAACTCCGTAGAGATGCGCTTTATCCTATTCATCCATCAGAAAAGGCAAAGGTGAGGCTATTTTATCTTTCCCGTCATGTCGAAAGATAAGATTTTGCGTTTTTCTCCAAGAGTATCGCTGCCTCTTCGTAGTTCATCCCAAGCACTCTTGCCATAGCGTAGGCCACGCTCACGAGAAACGATGTTGAAGCTGCAGAGAGATTCGCAAAGCAATGAGAATACGCTACAGGTCCATCTGTCTCAGCCAAGATTCTGTCCTTTGGCGCATTTCGCAAAAGCACCTTCTTGTCGCCTGAATATACTAACGCCGGACCAAAGGAAACAAAGTAGCCCGTGTCCACCGCTTGAGCTAACTGTTTCTTGCTTCCTGCAAACCAGTGTAGCAGGACACCTTTGAGCCTGTAAGAAGTGAGGATTTGAAGAACGTCATCGAGTGCCTTTCTTGAATGTATAGAGACGGGCTTGCCGCTGGTTTCGGCCAAGCCCAGCATTGCGCCAAAGACTTTTTTCTGCGCGTCGTATGAGCTGATTCCCCGTTCATCATATGTCTTGTCTAGACCGATCTCGCCCACGCCGTCAATGTATTTTATGTTGTGAGAAAACATTTCAGCAAATGCGTCTAGATCTTCTTTCGCGGCGGCCTCGGGGTGTATTCCTACAAAGTTTTTCACAACGTCACGATATTCTATGAAAAGGTCGAATGCCCGTTTACTGCTGGCGAGATCAACCGCAACCGAACATGCGACCATGTTCATCGCGCGAAGCCCCGCAAGCAAATGGTGCAGGTAGGAGGAATAAGACTCGTCCGTAAGGTGTATGTGTGCGTCGTATAACCGCAATTGAAAACGGGATCAGTAATGAAGGATAAATTCTATTGGATAGAATCTTTGTCTACAGACTTATGCCAAAAGTTTTAACATAGTATCCTCAGATAAGCACCTATGTCTTCTGGTCCGGAATTTGGTCTTGCAGTAATGTATCGCGTCCTGAAAAAGTCTGGCGCGGAGAGGGTAAGCGACGATGCGGCAGATGAACTTCGAAAAGTCTTGGAAGAGGTAGGCTGCAGGATCGCAAGACAGGCAGTAGATCTCTCTGTGCATGCAGGCCGGAAGACCATCAAGCCGGAGGATGTCCGGCTGGCGTCGAAAAATGTGATCAGACTCTAGTCACCGTGTTATGTGCGACGGGGGATGTAATCCAAGTGACAGAAAATCTGTCAAAGACTACCTTCCACATTTACATAGTTGTATTACTTCCTTAAGGTAAGGAGACAGGATGTCCGCGTACCCGTTCATCCCTTTCCTCAGGCCGGCATCACAGTGGTCTTGAGTCAATACGGTGCCGGCCACTTTTCATTTTCGATCGGATGGCTTCATTGTTTATCAGATTAATCAGTAGGAATGATTTTCGAATTTGTGTTTCTGTAGCGCCTTGGCGCTGGCGAATTCGAGGGGACATTTTGAGCACTTGTGATACTGGCGGACATGGTATCGATCATAGGAACGGGGCAATCGCAAGTTATGTATCGTTGTTCTGCCTTCCGGAGTTCCGAGACTGTCTATCACGGGGTCTTGAGAAGTAATCACAGTTACTACTCTTGAGAAAATGCTTGAATAGTTTATGGCGTTTGTGCTATATACTGCCGTGCCCATCCAAGGCACAATCTCCCGCTCATGTTACTGATACCATTGCTGACTATAAGATAATTTACCCATAATGGCAATTTTAGCTAAGCAGTGTATATCTATGAAACTTTATATAATTATCCCCTTTTGAGGATACGAATATGAACGCCACTAACAAGCTAAAGTACACTCTGAATTTCAAACCTTCTGATTTGACCAAAAGACGCGGCACTTGGCAATGCGACAAATGTCAGGCAAAGTTCTACTCCTTTAGGGATCTTCGGCTACACAAGAAGGATATTCACTCCTACTGAAACGTTGGACCCTTAGTTGCAGCTCATGCATCAGAGAGATGTGTGGCTAAAGGCGCCGGGAGAGGGACTTGAACCCTCGAGTCCCGAAGGACATCAGCTGGCGCGTCTGGATTAGATCTCGAGGCTGACCCCTTTTAGGGTCCACCGTCATGACTTACCTAGCTTGGGTACCCCGGCATCACTTGATGTCCGGGCATTGCAATTTATGCCTTTATCAGTCCGCCGTCAATTAGAAATTATATATAATGATCAGGATGACTGTCAACTGTGCTAGCAACGTCAATAAGATTGCCGACTCCTGAGGAAATAAGATCTCTGTCAATGGCAGATGTCGCTATCGCAGCTGGCCTTGCAGATTCAATGCGCGACGTTTTCCGCGAGTATGCTCACATAGATCCGTTTTGCGTGCCTGATCCGTTCAGCGAAAATGACGATTACAATTATTCAATAGTCCTCGATAGAGTGGATCCAAACAGAGTAGTGGCGATCATGGCGAACAACAAGGACTCCCTCCCACAACTGCCATGGTCAGCTATTCTTGGCGAGCGTCTGGTAAAAATGCAGATATCGAAGTCTGACGCTGCCGCGATAAAACACGAACTCTTGCCGAAAAAGACAAATAACTTTTACCCCTACAGGCGCAGTGGGAAAATAGCAGGCTGTGTCACGTTCGCATTCCAAATTTGCGGACTGCGCTGATACTATCAAGATCTTTTAGTTCGGCAACGGAGATGCTGCAGAACTGTGTTACCATCTGCTCCAAGGACTCGCGAACATGCTCCTCTCCTTCGCTTGATATGCGCATCACTTCAAGGAAAAGGTCGTCAAAGCTGATGCCGTTACACATGTTCCAAAGAGAGACGGCAGTGTCGTTTACCCTGTAGGCCTCTCCCTGCTCGTTTATCAAAAGCGGAGTGCCATCTTTGTCGTTTGACACGGATCCGCGTCTAACAATAATCTTGCCCCCGTTCGCTTTGTTCAAGAACATGTCATCTTTACGTTGTCACAACTATGCGTAGGCCGCTTATTATCCATATCGGGAAATTCTTATGCAAGTATTTTGTAGCAGAACATGCTGTCCAGCCAATACTAAAATAAAGGGAGCCTCATGAAAATTTCACGTGGTCTTTGGCAAAACGACGGCTCGCAAATATATCGCAATTACTAGGCAGGCTGCTGACGGAATTATCACATACTCAAGGACGAAGCACCCAAATGAAGCAATCTTGGTTTTGCAGGGAAGGAGCAAAAAGGATCACTTGCTCATTGACAGGCTCGTGATACCTCCATTTTCCATGAGCGGTCCGTATTACTCTGGCTTTCCGATCCATGACTTGCCCTTCGATCTCTCTTATATTGGGACGGCGCACTCGCATCCAGGCGGGTCCAACAAGCCTTCTCTTGAAGATCTAAATCACTTCTACGGCCTAGTTTCTCTGATCATTAGCCATCCGTACGAAGACGACACGCTGGGCGCGTTTGACAGAAACGGAGACGCCATTGAACTAAAGATACTGGAATCAGAGTGATCCTGACTACTTTCTTCGCGTAAAATCTAGCTCTACTCCGCGTTTTGCATCGCAGCTGAATATGAAAGCCTCGTCGGGCATGATTGGAAAGCTCGAAAGCATCCCTGCAAGACACTTTGGGCACTTTTCAACTACCTTGGTCTTGTCAAAGTAGGTTGCGCACCAGTAGCAAGTCTCGCATAACATGAAAATAGATGGAGTACCGGCGGGTTTTGGCAACAGGCAGCTATCATCCGTAGAGGTTAATTATATTTGATATTCAACAATCTTGACATATTCTTTGATTTATACTGTACGCGCTGGAAAACTTAATAAAAGAACAGCTCCAATATCCTGTGATAACCATTGAACTGGGTTGGACAGCAGATGGTTTGGATCGTTATTTCGCTTGCCATAAGCCTTACGCTAACATGGCTTTTCGGCATGCTCTTTGGTAACCCACTTCTTGGTCTGATTCCGGCTATTGGAATATTTATCCTAATGTCATATTATCTCAGAAAGCGCGCAATGGCCCGCATGGGCGGAATGGGGGGCGGCGGAGGCGGATTCGGCGGCATGCTCGGAGGCGGAGGCGGCGGCATCAATTATGTCTGCATTTCCTGCGGCCACAAGTTCAAGGGAGGAGCCTGCCCGCGCTGCGGCTCCAAGATGAGAAGAGCTGATTTTTAGAGGCATATGACACTCGATCAACTGCGCCAAAAGGCGTTCTTTCAAAATACAGTCGACGTTTGGATATCCTACTGCGAGGAGCGCAGTTGGGATTGGTACAACATAGAGAGCTACAGGCGCTTTATCAACCACTTAAATGCGAACGGGATCAAGATGCAAAAGTTTCCGCTTTGCATCAAGGAATCGGGCGGGATGTACGAGCGCGGCAAGGACAAGACCAAATTCCT
Organism: Nitrososphaera sp.; assembly: GCA_022545875.1. Taxonomy (GTDB): domain Archaea; phylum Thermoproteota; class Nitrososphaeria; order Nitrososphaerales; family Nitrososphaeraceae; genus Nitrososphaera. Next base: position 2,770 of record JAKEIF010000237.1, on the reverse strand, counting down.
AGACGAACTGTCAAAGATCTCTGACGACAATGCGGCAGCTTACACTATAAAGTTGAGCGGCGAAATTCTAGCCGCGATAAGGACCTTTGCCAACTAGGGTCTAGAAATATTCAGTATGTTGACGCTGCGATTTATCAGGAACACCTAAAGCCCGACAATGCGATACTCGGTCAGTGACATTTGAAGACGAGCTGCCTGTAGGAGTAGAGCAAAGCGAAGAAGAATTGCACCGGGATTCTATCGTTACCAGGACTACCAAGGCAGAACTCGTCTTTGACAGCGTTGTAGGCTATGACGACGTAAAAAGGCTGTTTGCCATGTCTCTTTCCTCTGAAAAGCCGGTCCACATCCTGCTGGTGGGCCCTCCCGCCTCCGCAAAGACCTTGTTCATGCTCGAATGCATAAAGCTCGAGCGTTCATACTTTACCCTTGGCAGCCACAGCACAAAATCTGGCATGATGGACTATCTTTTTGACAAGAGACCAAGATACCTGATAGTGGACGAAATCGAGCATATGCCAATGAAAGACCAGACTGCACTATTGAGCCTGATGGAAACTGGAATCGTCTCTGAGACAAAGTACCAGCGAACCCGGAATACCCAGCTAAAGACCTGGGTTTTCGCAACGAGCAACGGGACCGAGAGGATGTTGACTCCTCTCCTGTCAAGGTTTGTCGTGCTTCATTTCAGACAGTATTCATTTGGCTCTTTCCAGCAAATATGTAACCACATCTTGTCAAGAGACGGCGTTTCGACAGATGTCTCTGAGGCGATTGCAGATGCCGTGTGGACAAAACTCAAGTCAAAGGACATTCGGGACTGCATAAAGTTGGGCCGCCTTGCAAAAAGCGCTGCAGACGTAGGATGGATAACAGATACTCTGAGAATATACAAGAAGTGATATTCGCTGCCGGTGACGAGAAAAGTTAAAAGTTCTTGTTGCGCCGCTATCTGACGTAGAATAATGGGCCTAGATCTCAAGCCACTCATTACGCCTTCGCCGTTAAAGATCGCAGAGCTGTCAGGTAAGGTAGTGGCAGTCGACGCTTACAACACGATTTACCAATTCTTGGCCACCATCAGGGGCCCTACCGGCGAGCCACTGGCCAACAGCAAGGGAGAAATCACCAGCCACTTGAGCGGCCTGTTCTATCGAAACATCAATCTGTTAATGGAGAACATCAAACCCATCTACGTATACGATGGCAAGGCGCATGAACTCAAGATAGGGGAAATTGAGAGGAGAAGCAAGCTGAAAAAGGAGGCGACTGAAAGCTACCATTTGGCGATAGAGGAAGGCCGCTTTGAAGATGCGCGCAAGTACGGAAAACGAACGTCTGTCCTTACGGACAAGATGGTCGATGAGACAAAGATTCTGCTCGGCCACCTTGGAATACCCATAGTGCAGGCTCCCTCAGACGGCGAGGGTGCCGCCGCTTATCTGACTAGGCACGAATTGGCATTCGCTTCTGCAAGCCAGGATTACGACTCGATACTATTTGGTGCCAAAAGACTGGTAAGAAACCTCGCCATCAGCGGGAGGCGCAAGATCCCAAACCGGAATGCCTACGTGGACGTGGAACCTGAAATCTTTGAACACGACAGAGTGCTCCAGGAGGCAGGCCTTAGCCATGAGCAGTTAGTAGATGTCGGCATACTCATTGGGACTGATTTCAATCCCGGCGGCTTTCCGGGGATAGGACCCAAGACCGCTCTAAAGCTGATCAAAGAAGCAGGTAGGCTGGAAAATGTTGAAAAAGTGAAAAGTCTCCTCACAGAAATCCCGTACGAAGAGATTAGACGGATATTTCTCAAGCCCGAAGCGCCAAAGGTCGATGACATCGTATTTGGAGAGGTCAAACGGGAAAAAGTGTTGGACTTTCTGTGTGTGGACAAGAGTTTTTCTACAGATAGGGTGGCCGGTCAGTTGGACAAGCTGCAAAAAGCTGCGGAAAACCGCAGCCAGTCACTCGAGCAATGGTTCTCATGACTTCTGCTTGATGTTGTCGTCTCCGCGGCTAATGCCAACATGCTTGGATATGACTTGGTTTAGCTCCATCGGAGAAAGTGGCTTTTGCAAGAGTCCGGAAATTTCTAGCGAAGACTCTATGGAGAGGTCTTTCATATCAAATGCCGACATTAGCAAGATCTTTACTTTGGGGCTTAGCATCCTGACCTTCTCGGCAAATTCCAGCCCATTCATTCGCGGCATCCGTACATCGGTAAGAATCAACCCGTAGTGACCAGAATTATTCTTAAAGTGTTCCAGCGCGAGGTGAGGGTCGGTAAAACCAAACACTGGAAAGCCAGCTATCTCTAGAGACCTCTTGAACGTAAAGACGATGTCGCTCTCATCATCTAGCACAAGAATTGACTGACGAAACAACTGCCACAGTTATGACAAGCCTAAACAATTTAACGGTTAAAGCGCATTCGTACTTTGCTCTCTTCCGAAATCCAGAGTGATAGAAAGGGCTTTGTACACCAGCCACGTTGATTTTCGCTGAAGATAATATCCTGTCGCGAGAGACCCCGCAGGGCTTTTAATAAATTTTAGAGGTCAAGCAGGAACCGTACGGTTGCCCCTGAGCTGTCTTCTTTAATCTCCATTTCGTGATAGGTGACGGCTTTTATCTCCACTTTGTACTTGTGCCGACTGAGGTTGAGTTTTTCCCCTCTTGCGATTCCCTCGAGCAGGAAGCCCTCATTTCTTGAAATCATTACCTTAAATTCTGACATCACGATGCCGTCTGCCACCAGCAAGAGCAT